>DATDMX010000410.1:0-2998 GCA_036518575.1 Geobacteraceae bacterium
CCAAGCACTCCTTGCTATCATTCCAATCGAACTTGCGCTCTTTTCGATTCCCGTCGGAAGGCGACACCATTCTTGATACTCACCGGGAAAGGAGGCGAATTGTCCGGCTGTGCTCGCGGGAAGATGTGGTGCGCGGCTGCGACGGGGATTAGGGGAGGGGACGTAGAATTCCACTAGACCAACATCACAACGGGAGGAGTACATGAAAAAGCTTGCCACAATTCTCGCAGTTTCCCTTTTGGCGTCGACATCGGCCTTTGCCGCCTCTGCCAAGTTTACCGCGAACGTCAAGTCCGTGGCAGTGGTCAGCCCGATGCTTGCAACCAACGATGCCGACGGCTGGAGCACCGTTATGAGCGGCCAGATTCACACCGCAACCCCGAAAGACCTCCTCATCGGCGTTTCGCTGGAGACGACCCTTCTTACCGATACCACGGTCAAGAGCAGCGGCGGGGTTAAGGACACCTCGACCGCCGAAGCGGGCATCCAGGTCAAGGTGCTCGTGGACGGGCTGGAGGCCGCCCCGGGAGTGGTGGTTTTCGATAGGAGAAAGCAGCAGCTCACCGCAACGCTCGGCGGGTACTACACCAACTGCACGGATGTCAACCAGGACGGGATAACCGATGTCCTGACGGAGTGCGAACTCGCACCGGAAGAGATCGGTCTTCTCCTGGACACGACGGCGGCGCACCACTTCAACTTCATCCAGGCCAACCTGGGCCAGGGAACGCACTCGGTCGTCGTGAAGGCCAAGATCAGCAACAACACCGTGTTCGCCAACGGCTCGGCCTCGGCATCGGCGCTGCTCGGCAACGGGTCCCTGAGCGTTGAGGAAGTTCAGGCGGTCAATTCGATAGACAGCTTTGTGCTGCAGTAAGCAACAGCGTGGGTGAGATAGTGTCTGCAGGGAGCAGGCTGCTTTTTTAGATAGAATCTCAAAAAAGCAGTCTGTCCCCTGTTCTGTGCCTAAACTGTTAGCTTGGTCCGACCCTGGCGCCACTTATTCAAGAAATACAACGTCGTGGGGGCGCAGCCGCGGAGCGAAAAGCAGTGGGGTCAGACCTTGAAAGTGGAAGAATGCCCAGCCTCGTTGGATAACTCCAGATGATCGCTTCCCCACCTCGCCCACGAAACTCCAGCCAACCTAGCAAAAAACGTCAAAAAATCTACACACGTTTCGCGTGTATTTTAAGACAAAAATACACTTCTGGCGTGCATGTGATTTTTCGCATACAACCGCAAATCACCATCTATGCAGCCCGGTGGCCCGCATCACACGGGACAACTGAGGGAAAACACCTCCGCCCCCTTGCCGAGCGAAGCATTCACCCTATACTTCAAGTCGGGACCCGCTGCCACCGCCTGAGTCCCAGACATCCCCCCAAAGGACACACCCCATGACCAGACGCGGCACGCTGCCGGACAAGATCGACCGACTCGAACCTAAAGAACGCAAGGGCCTCGTCGTGGTCATCACGGGGAACGGCAAGGGGAAGAGCACGTCGGCACTGGGGATGGCCGTGCGGGCCTGCGGCCACGGCATGAAGGTCTGCATCGTCCAGTTCATGAAGGGGGACCTCTACGCCGGGGAGTGGGACGGCGTGAAGCTCATGACGTGCGACATCGAACTCATCCCTACCGGCAAGGGGTTCTGTGGCATCCAGGGAAACCCCTACCCGTGGGCCGAGCACCGGGCCAACGCCCAGGACGCCCTCGACATCGTGCGCGAGAAGATCGCCGCCGGCACCATCGACCTCCTCATCCTCGACGAGATCAACAACGCCTTGAAGCTGAAACTCGTGGACCTGGAGCAGGTGCTGGAGATCCTGCGCACGAGGCCCTCCCGCATGCACCTCGTCCTCACCGGCCGCGACGCCCATCCGCAGGTGGTGGAGCTGGCCGACACGGTGAGCGAAATCCGCGAAATCAAGCATGCCTTTCGCGCCGGGATCGAACCCCAGCCGGGGGTCGACTACTGAGAGGAGTAGACCGTGCTCGACATCGACGGTAGCTATGGTGAAGGGGGCGGCCAGATCCTTCGCACGGCCCTTGCCTTTGCCTGCCTGACCATCACCCCCTGCCGTATCGTCAACATCCGCCGGGGACGGCGCAAACCGGGCCTCATGCCCCAGCACCTGGCCGCGGTGCGGGCAGCTGCCACCATCTCGGGGGCTGCGCTGGAGGGGGACGAGCAGGGCTCCACTGCCGTCACCTTCTCACCACAAGCCGTACGAGGCGGTACGTTCGAGTTTCACATCGGCACGGCCGGCTCGGTCACGCTCCTCCTCCAGACCATCATCCTGCCGCTTCTCATGGCCGGCCGCCCGAGCCGGGTCAGCCTCACCGGCGGCACCCACGTGCCCTTCAGCCCCTGCTGCCACTACCTGGCTGAGGTCTTCGTCCCCCTGCTGCGGCGCCTTGGCGGGGAGCTTCGCCTCACCATCGACGCGTACGGATTCTACCCGCGGGGCGGGGGAAGGGTGGTGGCCGAGATCGAGCCCTGCCGGGGCTTTCGCCCCCTCACCCTGACTTCGCCGGGGAGTGTGCGCCGCGTCACGGGCATGTCAGGAGTGGGGAATCTCCCGCTTTCCATCGCCGAACGCCAGCGAGCCGCGGCACGGGAGACCCTCGCCGCGGCCTGCGGCGCCGCCCTGCCGCCACCCCGCATCGAGCTTTTCGATGCGCCCGGCCCGGGGCAGGGAACGTTTCTCTTCCTCAAGGCCGAAACGGACGCGGTGGCGGCCGGCTTTACCGCCCTCGGCGCCCGGGGAAAGCGGGCCGAGACGGTGGGAAACGAGGCGGCGGCAGAACTCTGCGCCCACCTCGCCACCGGAGCGGCTCTTGATCCCCACCTGGCAGACCAGATCGTGCCCTTTCTCGCCCTCGCCCCGGCCCCCTCCACCTTCACCACCTCCCGTATCACTCGCCATCTCCTCACCAATCTGTGGGTCATCGATCTCTTCCACCCACTCCGTTACCAAATCGTGGGAGAAGAGGG
>DATDMX010000411.1:0-8608 GCA_036518575.1 Geobacteraceae bacterium
CAGTCGATCAATGCGGGGGGAGCCAGGCAGATTCGCTGACGCGCGCCCCCTGCCGCAAGGCGAAGTTCCCGTTCCCGAAGAAAAACTTCCCCGACCGCCCCGATTGTGCTACATCTTCTTCCACGACTCCTGCGCCGGCCGCCGACGCGGCCGCATCACCCATGAGGAGACCCCGTGCCCCGCGCCTTCAGCCATCCGCTCCTTGTCGCCCTGCTCCTCCTGAGCTTCTTTCTCCTCGGGCTCGCCGGCGTGCGCCACGCCTCGGTGACCGTGGACGAATTCGCCCATCTCCCGGCCGGCGCCTACTATCACGAGACCGGCAATTTTTATCTCTTTGCCAAGAACCCGCCCCTCGTCAAGTACCTCATGACGGTACCCCTCCTCGCCTCGAAGCCTAACGTCGACCGAAACGCCCACGTGGACCAGGGTGGCTGGACCCCCTGGATTTTCGGCTACGATTTCATGGAGAAAAATCGCGCCTCGTACCTCGATCTTTTCTTCCGCGCCAGGGTGGTGGTCCTCTGTCTTGGCCTCTTGCTGGGGTTCCTCGTCTATCGCTGGGCGCGGGAAGAGTACGGACCGGCCGGCGGGCTCATCTCCCTTCTCCTCTTCGCCTTCGAGCCGAACCTCCTGGCCCACGCGGGGCTTGCCACCGTGGACGTGGGATGCGCCCTCGGGATGTTCGCCGCCGTCTACGCCTTTCGCACCTACCTGCGGCGCCCCTCCTGGCGCACCCTTCTTGCCGCCGGCGTTTTGCTGGGCTCTGCCGAGCTCACCAAGTACACCGCCGTCCTCCTCTATCCCCTCCTCATGCTCCTGGCCGGCGTCTTCCTCGTGCGCACGGGGAAAGGCTCGCCCCTGCGCCCCTGGCGCCTTGCCGGAGCGCTTGGCCTCATCTTCCTCGTGAGCGTCGTCGTCATCAACGCGGGATACGGTTTCCAGGACACCATGCGGCCGGCAGGTTCCTACCGACTGGAGAGCGAGAGCTCGCGGCGGGCCGTCGCCCTCCTCCCCGCGGGGCTCCCCCTGCCCCTCCCCGGCCCCTACATCGAGGGATTCGATGCGCTGAGGGCCGACACGGAAAACGGCGAGTTCCCCAACTACCTCCTCGGTTCCTGGTCGCAACGCGGCTGGCGGTATTACTTCCCGCTCACCATGGCCTGGAAGCTCTCGCCGGCGCTCCTTCTCGTCCTCGTGGTGGCCCCGTTTGTGCGCAGACCCGCAGACGAGGCGTCCGTTTCCCCCGCCGGGGAGTTTGTCGTCTGGCTCCCGCCGCTCGTTCTCCTGCTCCTCTTTTCCCTCTTCGTCCATACCAATTACGGTATCCGCTACCTTCTGCCGGTCTTCCCCTTCCTTCTCGTCTATGCCGGACGCCTGGGCCAAGTCTTCCGCGGTGGCCCCAAGCTGCTGCGCGTGGCCCTTGCGGCGCTTCTTTGCCTCTATCCCCTCTCTGCCCTCACCGCCGCGCCCGCCTTCCTCTCCTACTTCAACCTCCTGGCCGGGGGGACGAACGGGGGGCACCGCTACCTCCTCGATTCCAACGTCGACTGGGGGCAGGAGCTTCCGACCCTAAGGGAGTTCATGACGAAAAACCGCATCGACAGGATCGGCCTCGTCTATTTCGGGCACGTCGACCCGGCCCTCTACGGCATCGACTGGGACCTCCCCGAGACGCGCATCTCGCCCTATGTGGCGGTGAGCGCCAACTTCCTCCACGGCTATCCCTACCCCATCTACCGCAAGGGAGAAATGATCGACCTGCCACCGGGGCGCTATGCCTGGCTCCTCGGGAAAAAACCGGTCGCCATCCTCGACGGCTCCCTCTTCGTCTACCGCTTCGACGACTGGCCGGCGGAACTCGCCACGCCTCCCCCCTATCAGAAGGCTTTCTAACGAAAAAAGGCCGACTGGAACTCCAGTCGGCCTTTCACGTTTCTTGATGGGCTTTTCTCGGTAAATGCCAGGGCGTCCTTCGGCTCAGCGCCCCCGCCGCACGGCGAGAAGCACCACATTCCCCAGGGTGAAGAGGAGCGCCCCGGCAAGGGCGATGCCGGCTCCCGGCTCCCGGTGGACTTCCAGGTAGGCGTTGGGAACGGGATAAGGCTCGGCCTGCTTGAGGTAGAGGCCGAAGCCCTGGTGGAAGAAGGGGTGGTTGGGACGAAGGATGGCGGTCCGCTCTTCGGCGGTCCCCACCGAGCGAACCCGGGCTTCATAGTCGGTCACCATGCCCCTCATCCCCATGACGGCCGTGATCTTTTCCACCCGCACGCCGCTGCCGTCGGGGAACCCGATGGTCATCCCCTCCGTTACCTGGACCGGTTCCTTGAAGGAGCCCCGGGCGCTGAAGAGGTGGGCGAGGACGATGAGGAGAAAGCCCGCGTGCATCACCTGGGGAGCGATGCGGATGAGGAAGCTTCCCCGCTGCCACTTCATGCGCAGCGACTCGACGCTGCACAGGAGCGTGTTGACAACGAGAAGGGCGAGGAGAACAAGTGTCACCCAGAGCCACCAGGAAACGGCGGGAGGCGCCAGTCGCAGCCAGGCGAGGAGCGGCATGTCGTTGATCGCGCCCCCCTCTTCGCCACCGTTCACGAAGGAGCCGACGCCGAGGAAGAAGAGAACCCCGAAGGTGAGCCAGAGGCCAAGGTTGAGGGAGGCGAAACGATTGTAAATTCTGACGAACATGGCCGTTCCCTTTCACAATTACTACTCACGGCAAAAATCGGGTTTGAGCGTTTTTGCCAGTCGGGCGCGAGATTTCGGCCAGATCGTCGCTGGCCCGCAGAAACCATGTCGAGGCGTAGCCGCGCTACGTTGAGGCAGGGTTTCTGCGAGATGGGCGGAAGACCGCGCCCGCCCCTCTCGCTAGAAACTGTGGGAGCTCTTCATGAGCATACTCACCCCCAGATAGGTAAAGAGCGTGACACCGAAGCCGACGATCCCCGCCCAGGCGACGCGCCGCTCCCACGCAGGTCCCTTGAGGCGGATGTGGAGAAAAAGAGAGTAGAAGAGCCAGAGGATGGAGGTCCAGAGTTCCTTGGGCGTCCAGAGCCAGTAGGTCCCCCAGGCGTAGTACCCCCAGATGCCTCCCGAGACCATGGACGCGGAGAAGAAGGAGTACCCCACGAGTGCCGCCCGGTACTGGAGGTCAAGAACGGGGCGCTCACCAGCCAGGAGGAACTGTGCCCCGCAGAGGGCGGCAATGGCAAAAAGGGCGTAGGCGAAGAAAGCGAGCGCCACGTGGAGCTCGAACCAGAGGGTGTTCAGAACCGGGGGAAGGGGCATATTGAACGAGGGGAAGGCAAACGCCATGAGGGCGAAGAGGGCAGCGGCACAACCGCTTCCCCACGAAAACCACCCCTCCCCCTTCAGCGCCGGGGAAAAGAAGAAGGGGAGCGCCATGAGGGCGATGGAGCCGGAGAAAAAGGCGAGCGTGTCGTGCGGACCGATGAGGGGGAGCCGCCCGAGTGCGATACCGCGGACCAGGAGATAGGCAAGGCTCGCCGCAGCACCCGCGCAGAAGAGCGGGCGTTTGTGGCCGCCGAAGAGGAAGAAGGCGCTTGCCAGGGGAAGGAGCCATTTGACCGCCATGCCTGAATCTCCTGTTCGTGCTGTTATCGCGCGCAGAGATGAGATGCCGACGCGAATCGCGTAACACTATACCGGGTGAGAAAAACGGGTCAAGGGAAAAGTGGCGCCCTCTCCTCTCGGCGCTTGCCACATAGCGCTGGCCAAACAGGCGCTTTTTTGCTATTCTTCTCTCCTGCCGGCACGTGCTTGAGGGCACATGACCGACACGGCGACAAGCGCGCAAAGACACAAGGGCACACTCGATCCTTGAGCTTTGCGCCTTTCACGTTAGGAGCCTTTTTTCCGAGCTGACCATGCCCCACGACAGCGACAGCCATATCAAAGAACTTATCGCCCGCCTCGCCCCCGACAAGGCCCGGGTCGACCTCGCGGGACTTGCCGGCTCGGCCCCCGCCTACGTCATCTCCCGCCTCCTCGGCGGACTCGCGGCCCCGCTCCTCGTCGTCGCCGCCGACGCCGAGGCAGCCGAAGAATTTTACCGCGAGCTTCGCTTTTTCAGCGGCGACGACGAGCGGCTGCTCCACTTTCCCCCCTGGGACACCGCCCCCTTCGAGCAGGCCTCGCCGCTCCCCGAGGTGAGTGGTCAGCGCCTCGACACACTCTTTCGCCTTCTCGACGGTCGGGCAAAGGCCGTTGTCACCACCTATGCCGCGCTCAGTCAGAAGGTCCTCCCCCAGGAGACCCTCGGCGCCGTCTGTACCTATCTCGTCACCGGCGAGGAAGCGGACCGGGAGGCGCTCCTCGCCTCCCTCGTGAAGCTCGGCTACGCCAGCGTCCCCCTCGTGGAGGACCGGGGCAGCTTCGCCGTACGCGGGGGGATCGTCGACATCTTCCCCGCTGACCGGCCCCAACCGGTGCGCGTGGAATTCTTCGGCGACTTCGTCGACACCATCCGCACCTTCGACCCCGTGACCCAGCGCTCCCTTCACCCGGTGAACGAGCTCGTCCTCCTTCCCTCCCGGGAGGTGGTGTTGACGGAAGAGGTCCTGGACGGGTTTACCCCGCGCTTGAAGGAGCGCAGCGACGCCCTCGGCATCCCGCCGGCACGGCGCCGGGAGTACCTGGCCGAGCTGCAGAGCGCCATCTACCCCCCCGGGGTGGAGTACCTCCAGCCCCTCTTCCATCCGGGCCTCACCTCACTTCTCGCCTACCTCGGCCCGGAGACGGTGACCGTCATTCTCGACCCGGCCGCCGTCGACGACGCCCGGGAGCGCTTCGCGACAGAGCTTGCCGCGGGCGAGACGAAGGCGCTCGAGCGCGACCTCCTCTTCGCTCCTCCTGCCGAGCTCTATCTCTCCCCCGCCGAAACGGGAGAGCTCCTGGCAAACCGGCGGCAGCTGAACATCGTCCGGCTCGAAATGGCCGGAGAGACGGAAAGCTCGCTCAGGTTCAACTGCGAGGAGAACCGAGATCTGAAGATCGAGGCCTCCCGCGACACCGAGCACCTTCTCGCCCCCCTGGCTAAACGCCTCTCGGACTGGCGCGACGAGGGATGGCGCACCCTCTTCGTCTGCCACCAGCAGGGACAGGCCGAGCGCCTCCACGAACTCCTCACCCCCTACCGACTGCCGCTCGCCCTCTCGGACAAGAGCTTCCCGGTGGAGCTTCCCCATCGGGGGGGCCGAATTGACATTCTCGTCGGGGAGATCTCCCGAGGCTTTTGCCTGGCGCAGGAGCGGCTCGCCGTCATCGCCGAGGAGGAACTCTTTGGTAAGCGCGTCAAGCGTCGCGGCCTCTCCGAGGCGCGCAAGAAGCAGATTCTCACCTCGCTCGCGGAGCTTAAGCCCGGCGATTTCATCGTTCACATCGACCACGGGGTCGGTATCTACCGGGGGCTGCAGCACCTCGACCTCGGCTCCGGCACGGCCGGGGACTTTCTCCTTCTCGAATACGCGGGCGCCGACAAGCTCTATCTCCCGGTTGACCGGATCAATCTCGTGCAGCACTACGTGGGTGCCGAGGGGGTGGAGCCGCACACGGACCGACTCGGCGGCACCGCCTGGGAAAAGGCAAAAGGCAAGGCGCGCGCGGCAGTGGAGGAGATGGCGGAGGAACTCCTCCAGATCTATGCCGCCCGCCAGGTGGAGCAGGGGCACTCCTTCACGCCGCCCGACGAGCTCTACCGCGAGTTCGAGGCCGCTTTCGCCTTCGAGGAGACGCCGGACCAGCTTGCCGCCATCGATGACGTTCTCTCCGACATGCAGAGCGCGCGCCCCATGGACCGGCTCGTGTGCGGCGATGTGGGCTACGGCAAGACCGAGGTCGCCATCCGCGCCGCCTTCAAGGCGGTGATGGACGGCAAGCAGGTGGCCGTCCTGGTCCCCACGACAGTGCTCGCCCAGCAGCACCACGAGACCTTCCGGGAACGCTTCTCGGGCTACCCGGTGCAGGTCGAGGCCATCTCCCGCTTCCGCTCGGGGAAGGAACAGAAGGACATCCTCGCCCGCGTGGCCAAGGGAACGGTGGACATCCTCATCGGCACTCACCGCCTCCTCCAGAAGGATGTCACGTTCAAGGACCTCGGCCTCCTCATCGTGGACGAGGAGCAGCGCTTCGGCGTCGCCCACAAGGAGCGGCTCAAGAAATTCCGGGCGGTGGTGGATATCATGACCCTCACCGCCACCCCCATCCCCCGCACCCTCTACATGTCCCTCATGGGGATCCGCGATCTCTCCATCATCGACACCCCGCCGGTGGACCGCCTGGCCGTCAAGACCTTTGTCGCCCGCATGAACGACGAGCTCATCCGCGAGGCTGTCTTAAGGGAGCTGCGCCGCGGCGGGCAGGTCTTCTTCGTCCACAACCGGGTGCAGTCCATCGGCGCCATGGCGGAGCATCTCGCCCGCATCGTGCCCGAGGCGCGGATCGCCGTCGGTCACGGCCAGATGGACGAACACGAGCTCGAAAAGGTGATGCTCTCCTTCATGCACGGCGAGACGAACCTCCTCCTCTGCTCCACCATCATCGAGTCGGGGCTCGACATCCCCAACGCCAACACCCTCATCGTGAACCGCGCCGACGCCTTCGGCCTGGCCCAGCTCTACCAGCTGCGGGGACGGGTGGGCAGGTCCCGGCAGCGTGCTTACGCCTACTTCCTCATTCCCGGCGAGGGGGCGATTTCGTCGGACGCCCGGGAGCGGCTGAAGATTCTCCAGGACCTCACCGAACTGGGGGCGGGCTTTCGCATCGCCACCCACGACCTGGAGCTGCGGGGCGCCGGCGACCTCCTCGGCGCCCGTCAGTCGGGAAACATCGCCGCCGTTGGCTTCGAACTCTACACCGAACTTCTCGACGAGGCTATCCGTCGCCTCAAGGGCGAAGACCTCTCCGAACGGGTGGAGCCGGAAATCAAACTGCGCATTCCCGCCTTCGTGCCGGAGGACTACGTCCGGGACGCCAACCAGCGCCTCGTCATCTACAAGAAGCTCACCCAGGCCACGAGCGAGGAGGAGGTTGCCGAGACGAGGGCCGAACTCGTCGACCGCTTCGGCCCCCTCCCTCTCGCCACGACGTACCTCCTGGAGGTGATGAAGCTTCGGCTCCTCTTCAAGAGCTACCTTATCCGGGAGGCGGAATTCGACGGCCAGCGCCTCAAGCTCGCCTTTCACGCCAAGACCCCCGTATCCCCCGATACGATCATCGCCCTCATCCGCCAGGAGCCCAAGACTTTCCGCTTCACCCCCGACTTTTGCCTCACCGTGGAGCTGCGCGACACCTCCTTTGACGGGGTGCTGGAAGCGGCCAGAAATGTCTTGAAAAGGCTTGGTTGATATGCTACGGTCGACAAGATTAGCCGCAATTTTTCCCACCAAAAGGAGTTCTCACGTGCACATTCGTAACGCAATATCCATCACGGCACTGGCCCTTGCCATCGCCGCACTTGTGGGCTGCAACACCAAGACCGGCGGTGACGCCCCGAAGGGACAATCGACCGGTCAGGTCCTTGCCGAAGTTAACGGCACGAACATCACTACCGACGATTTCAAGAAGGAAGTGGACAACCTTCCCCCCTATCTCAAGCCCATGACCGAGTCCCTCGACGGCAAGAAGGAGATGCTCGAGACGATGGTCATCCGCGAGCTCATCCTCCAGCAGGCGAAGAAGGACGGTATCGACACGAGCAAGGCGGTTGCCGAGAAGCTCGAAGACCTCAAGAAGAGGATCATCGTCGACACGTTCCTCAAGAAAAAGGTGGAAGAGCAGGCCAACCTGAGCGATACCGAGCTGCAGAAGTTCTATGACCAGAACAAGGAGAAGTTCAGGAGCGGCGACCAGATCAAGGCAAGCCACATCCTCGTGAAGGACGAGAAGAAGGCCCAGGAGATTCTCGCCCAGCTCAAAGGGGGCGCCTCCTTCGAGGAACTGGAGAAGAAGAACTCCGTCGATGCCGCCGGCGCCAAGGGTGGCGATCTCGGCTGGTTCTCCAAAGGCTCCATGATCCCCGAGTTCGAGAAGGCTGCTTTCGCCCTCAAGGAAGGCGAGACCTCCGGCATCGTCAAGACGAAGTACGGCTTCCACATCATCAAGCTCACCGGCAAGCGTGCGGCCGGCATCCTTCCCTTTGCCGAAGTGAGGGACCAGATCAAGGCCGCCATGGCGCCGGAGAAACAGCAGGAGATCTTCAAGAAGTTGAAGGAAGACCTGAAGAAGAGCTCCAAGTACACCATCAAGGAAGACGTTCTCAAGGGTCTCGACGGCAAGGGGACTGCTGCCGAGGCGAAGACTGCGGCGGAGCCGAAGCCGGCGGGCGGCGAAGCAAAGACGAAGTAGCCCACACTGCATATGTTCACGGGGCCGGGCTCATGTCCGGCCCTTTTTACATCATGAGCCTTGCAAAACTACTGCGGGGCCAGTCTGCGGTGTTGCCGCTCGCTCGAAAGCTCAACGTACCAACGGGTACGCCTCGCTTCCTCGCTCGCTTGCGCCGTGCATCCCGGCCTCCTCATGACGTTTTGCAAGTGCCTCACCTGTAATAAAAAAGGGGGGATGGTAATCCCCCCTTCACTTGCCAGTATGG
>DATDMX010000412.1:0-5871 GCA_036518575.1 Geobacteraceae bacterium
CATGACGATGGCGTCGTCGACGACGAAGCCCACCGAAAGCGTCAGCGCCATGAGGCTGATGTTGTTCGCCGAGAAGCCGAGGGCGTACATGGCCGCAAACGTGCCGATGATGGAAAGGGGGAGCGCAAGCGACGGGATCACCGTGGCCGAGAGGTTGCGCAGGAAGAGGAAGATCACCATGATGACGAGGCCGATGGTGAGGACGAGGGTGAACTTCACGTCGGCCACCGATTCACGGATCATCTGGGACCGATCGTAAAGAACGTTGAGGTCCACCGAGGCGGGAAGCTGGCTCTTGAAACTCGGGATCTGCGCCTTGATGCTGTCGACGACCTGGATGGTATTGGTGCCGGGCTGACGCTGGATGGCAAGGACGATGGCGCGGGTCATCTTCCCCTTGGCGTTGTACCAGGCGGCAATCCGGTCGTTCTCCACGCTGTCGGTTACGGTGCCGATATCCTGAAGGCGTACCGGTGCCCCTCCGCGGTAGGCGACGATGAGCGGCCGGTAGGCGGCGGCGTTGTAAAGCTGGCCGCTTGCCTGGATGGTGAACGCCTGGTTCTTGCCGTCGAGGAGGCCGGTAGGGATGTTGACGTTTCCCCGGTCGAGTGCAGAAGCCACTTCGTCGAGGCCTATCTTGCGGGTGGCGAGCGCCCGGGGATCGAGCTCGACCCGCACCGCGTACTTCTGGGAGCCATACACCTGCACCTGGGCCACGCCGTTGATCATGGAGATGCGCGGGGCGATGACGGTGTCGGCATACTCATTCACCTCTGACAGCGGCAGGGTAGGCGAGCTCAGGGCCAGATAGATCACCGGCTGGTCGGCCGGGTTGACCTTCTGGTAGGAGGGAGGCGTGGGCATGTTCTGGGGGAGCTGGCGGGCCGCCTTGGAAATGGCCGCCTGCACGTCCTGGGCCGCGGCATCGATGCTCTTCTCCAGCGTGAACTTGAGCGTGATGATGGAGACTCCCTGGCCGTTGGTGGAGGTCATGGAGTCGAGGCCGGCGATGGTGGAGAACTGCCGCTCCAGGGGCGTTGCCACGGCGGAGGCCATGGTGTCGGGGTTGGCTCCCGGCAGGTTGGATGTGACCTGGATGGTGGGATAGTCGATGGTGGGGAGGTCGTTCACCGGCAAAAGCCGGTAGGCGAAAAGGCCGAAGATCAGGACCGCCATCATGACGAGGCTCGTCATGATGGGGCGCTTGATGAAGAGCTCCGAAATGTTCATGGTTTCCGGGCCTGTGTCGCTTCAGCCGCCGCAGGAACAGCAGCCTGCCCCTTGTCCTGCTTGAGCTCCACCTTCGCGCCGGGAACGAGCCGCACCTGGCCGTCGGTGACCAGCGTCTCTCCCGCCGCCACCCCTTTTTCGATGACGGTCTCGCTGCCGACGGCAATCCCGGTCGTGACCGGACGCTGCTCCACGGTCTGGTCCTGCTTCACCACGAAAACGTAGCGCCCCTGCTGGCCGGTCTGGATCGCCTGGGTCGGCACAACCACGGCGTTCGGGAGGTTAGTAAGCGTGAGCACCACGTTGACGAACTGGCCCGGCCAGAGACGCCGGTCCCCGTTGGCGAAGGTCCCCTTCAACTTGATCGTACCCGTGGCCGGGTCCACGGCATTGTCGAAAAACGATATGGTGCCCGCCTCGCTCCTGCTCCCATCGCCCGTGACGAACGCCTCCACCTTCACCCCGCGGCCCAGGTACTTGCGCACTTCCACCATGTCCCGCTCGGGCACGGTGAAGGTGGCATAGATGGGAGAGATCTGGTTGATGGTGACGAGCACGGGCACATCGTTCGCCTTCACCATGTTCCCGACGTTCACGGCAAGGTTGCCGGTGCGCCCCGCAATGGGAGCGCGGATGTAACAGTAGCCGAGGAGGATCTTCGCGTTATCGATGGCGGCCCGGTCGGCGACAATCGTCGCCTCGTACGATTCGGCGGTGGTCCTGAGCTGGTCGTACTGCTCCTGCGTGACGATACCCTCTTTCAGAAGGGAGCCGTAGCGGCGTACCTGCTCCTGGGCATTGCGTGCCAGGGCCGAGTCCTTCGTCAGGGCCGCTTCGGCCTGCTTGAGGGAAGCCTCGAAGGGGCGGGGATCGATGGTGAAGAGGAGCTGGCCCTTCTTTACGTCATCACCTTCGCGGAAATGGACCTTGCTCACCACCCCGCTCACCTGGGCCTTGAGGGCGACCGTGTTGTACGCCTCCACGTTGCCGATGGCCTTGATCTGGTAAGGCACCGTTTTCTGCACGGAGGCCGCAGCATTGATCGGCACGGGAGGACGGGTTTTGGGCTGCTCCTTCTTCCCTCCGGAGCAGCCGGCAAGAACACCGGCCAATACCGCCAGCGCGGCCCCTCTTACCCATCTCCCCGGCATGACTGACGCTTCACTTCCCATGGTGCTCACCTGCTCTTTCCGTAGAGCTCGTCCGCATCCCGGGCGCTCACCCGCACCCCCTCACGGTCGAGAAGCTCCCCGGTTGACGTCCAGAGTGCCGTGATGGCGTTATTGTAGTCGGCCACCGCCTGTATCTGGTTCCCCTCCGCAGTCACCTGGTTGTTCAGCACGTCGAGGACATCCTTGGTGGTGGCAAGCCCCACCTTCTGCTTCTTGATGTACGCCTGGAGTACCTCCTCGGCGTAGGCCCTCCCCCTGGACGTGACATCGAGCTGCTTGTAGCTGGAGGAAACTGCCCGCAAAGCCGTACGAACATCACGGGAGATGGTCTCTTCGAGGCTTCGCACCTGGGTCCGACTCTGCTCGACCCTCAGCTTGCTCTTAATGTAGTCGTTCCTGGCGGCATCGTTGCCGATGGGATAGGTAAGCTGGAGCCCGACGGTCCAGATGGGATACTGGCCGGAACTCACCCGCTCCAGGTCGCGGCTGTAGGTATCGGACAAGCCGGTGAAGGCCGCGCTCGTCGTCAAGTCGAGCTGGGGCAGCGTCTGGTTTCCGGCCACGCGCGCCTGAAGCTCATTCGTCGTGAGTGCCACCCGCTGCAGGAGGAGGTCGGGGCGCCCGGCCAGTGCCCGCTGGACAGCCTCCGCCTCATTCATCGCGTAGGCATCCTGGGACGGCGTGTCCTCCGGGACGATTTCCCCGCTATCAGGAATCTGCAGCAGCACCCGCAGCGCGTCGGACTGGTCCTTGACGGCCCGCTCGGCGTCTATTACGTTCTTCTGCTGCGTGGCCACGCCGAACTGGGCGTTGAGGACTTCGAAGGCCGGCAGGACCCCGGCTTTCACCTGCGCCCGGGTATCGTTCAGAATCCGCTCGGCGAGCTCCAGCGAGGTCTTCTTCACCTTGAGGTTTTCCCGCGCACTGTAGAGCTGAAAGTACTGGGTCCGCACCTGGGAGACGATGGACAGGAGTCGCGACCTGAACTGATCGAGCGCCCCCTCCTTGCCGAGCTTGGCCACGGTGATGTTGAGTTCGGTGGTCTCGGTGCCGAAGTTCCTGAGAAGAGGCTGGGCGTAGCTCAGGGTCAGATTGGACTGGAAATAGTTGTTGAGGGCGCCCCCCCCGAAGTTGTTGTGGTTCCAGCTATTATTGAAGGCTGCCCCGAGGGTGCCGCCGGTGGGGATAAGCTGGCTCACGCCGGCGTTGAAGGCTGTGCTGCGCAGGCGGCTCACTCCCGCCCCGCCGCTCGTGAAGCGGTTTGCCAGCAGAGTGCTTGAGTCCTGATAGTTGACGAGGGCGCTCAACAGCGGGTTGTAGATTCCCTCGTACTTGTGGATGTCGGCCTCCGCGGCAGCCGGGTTATAGAGTTCGGCCCGCACGTCGAGGTTCTTCTCCGCCGCCATCCTGATGGCATCTTTGAGGCTGAGGCGCACTTCGCCGCCGTTATCGGCTGCCGCGGTCCCCGTCGCGAGGAGCAAGAGCAGGGCTGCTTGGATCATCCGTTTCACGCGTTAATTCCTCCTTGTCAGGCCGTTCACAACCAGGTCGGCACACGCCTCGGGCTCGAAGAGGGCGTCTTCGTCGAAGAGCATGGAGACTACGAAACCGCGCAGGGCACTGAAGACGACCTTGGCGGCCTCCTCCGGATCGACGTCGCGGAAGACTCCCGCGGCGATCCCCCGCTCGATAATGGTAACGAGCAGCGCCCGGCGTTGCCGAAAAAATTCCCTCTTGAGGTCGGTGCCGCAGGAAAAGCCCAGGTCTTTACCCTGGAGCAGGATCATCTCCCGGCGCCGGGTCGCATAGGTGATGCTCAAGCGAATGAAGGTGGCAATAGCTTCCCGGGGATCGGCGAGGCCGTCGAGAGCCAAAACGGTTGCGGCATGGAGCTCTGTCATCCACTCTTGCGTCAGGGTGACGTAGAGCTCCTCCTTATTCTTGAAATAGAGGTAGAGGCCGCCGACGCTCAATCCTGCCATCTGGGCGATGGCGCGCATGCTCGCCTGCTCGTAGCCCTGTTCGGCAAACACCTTGCGGGTCGCCGCAAGGATTGCCTCTTTCGTGTCGCCAACTGAACGCTTGTTCATGTGAACGATTGTTCAGCAAAACAGTGTTCATGTCAAGAAGAATTTGGGGATCGCAGAGGTAGGAGAAACGGCCATCCGCACGGCTGAAAATGACGCTTCCCCCTCGGCTTGAGGTAGCTGTCCCACGATGCACTCCCCCACGCTACAGCGTAAAAGAAGTTTTTCTTCACATAAACGTCCTTTTATTTGCAGTCAGCCTCGTAATTGGCTATAATCCTTCAAACTTTTCGGTATCCTCAGAAATCATTGTCATGAGGTACTATGCCATGAACGGACGGGTTCTCTCCTTTTTCCTTCTCGTGTGCGGCGCATTTCTCCTCTACGGCTGCGGCAGCACCGATTCCACCGCAAACAAGCAGCAGGGTGTGGCAACCATAAAGGTCGTCGGCGCCGCCACGACAGGGCTCACGCTCAACGGCGTGGACATCACCCTCGACCTCCCACCGGGGGCGACACCTCACATCGATCCCGCCACGAGCAAGCCCGTGGTCCAACTCAACGGCATAGCGGCCAGTGCCGTCCCCCTCTTCGATGTTCTCTACACTCCGCCTGCCAATTCCCTGGCGAGAAGCACCCTGCGCATCGTCATCATTACTGCCACCGGCTTCGGTGCCGACCAGTCACTAACGATCCCCTTCGATCTTGCCCCCGGATTCGATCCGGCCGTGGAACAGTTCCGTTTTGCCAATTACCGGTTTACCGATGAAAACGGCGCTCTCCTGCCGCTTGTCCCGGAACTGGTGCCCACCTACATCTATGCACCGTAACTTCTACTTGCGGGGGAAGATGCCCATGAAACTTTCATGCATCATGATTCTGGTGTGCCTCCTTGCGTGGTCGGGCACGGCGTGCGCTTCCGAGGCGGCTTACGAGAAGGCCTTCTCCCGGGGGATGGCTGCGCTGGAGGACGGTAACTACGGCGGCGCCGCGACGGAGTTCCGGACTGCCCTCACCGAGCATCCCGACGACGCCGAGGCAACCCTTTACCTCGGCATTGCCCTGAGCCGCAGCAAAGACCCGCAGGCCGACGAGGTGCTCATCCACGCCCTCTCCCTCGAACCGGCCAACCCGCTTACCAACCTGGAACTCGGTATCCGCAACTTCAACAACGGCGTATTCGCCGAAGCGGGCGACTACTTCGAAAACCTCATCACCATAGCCCCGGGGAGCGAATACTCGACCCTCGCCGAGGAGTACCTGCGCCGCATCAAGGAGAAAACGCGCGCAAAACGCTGGGGCCTGCGCTTCACCGCCGGCATGCAGTATGACAGTAACGTCATCCTCAACGCCGATGGCACGCCCCTCCCCCAGGGCGTTTCCCGCCGCTCGGACTGGCGCGGCATCCTCAATGCGGGGCTGGACTACTCGCTCCTGCGCAC
>DATDMX010000413.1:0-3398 GCA_036518575.1 Geobacteraceae bacterium
GAGTTGATGTCGTCGCCGATAAGGCCGACCGGGCACTCGGAGAGGACAGAGATCCCCTTGGCGAGCGGGAAGAGTTCGTGGGCCTCCTCCAGCAGCACCTTCAGTTTCTTGTCGCCGCCGTAGACGATGTCCTTCTCCTGGAAGTCGGAGGTGAACTGCATGGCGAAGTTGGTAACGCCGTTAATCCCGCTCATGAGGTTACGCCGGGTCCCCCAGGAGTAGTAGCCGCAGCCGACCGGGCCGTGGGAGACGTGGACCATGTCGCGGATCGGGCCCCAGACGACCCCTTTGGCACCGGCGTAGGCGCAACCGCGGGCGCTCATGACACCGGGAACCGTCTTGCGGTTGGATTTGACGCAGGCAGAACCTGACGCCTGGTCATTGGGAGCGAGGTGGGGAATACGCTTTTTCTTCCCCTTCTCGGGATAAATCTCCAGGGCTTTGTCGATCATCGCCTGGGTGGATTCTTTGGTGATGCCGTCGACTTTTTTTATCGCATTAGACATATATCTCTCCTAGGGGAGCGGTCCTTTTCCGCTCTGGCGTTGTTGCCCTTCGGGACCGGTTGTGCGGCGTAGCGCTGCTACGCCTCCGCCCGTTCCCTCGAGCGCCTAGCCAGAACGAAAAATTCCTCGCTCCTGGGAATCTTGTTTTTTAAAAAACCAACTGGCGAACGATTTTGAGGTCAGGTCGGCGGCTTCCAAGGAAGAGCGCGGAGGCGTGGCAGCGCCACGTCGCACACGCGATGACGCAGGAAACGCCGAGATGGCCCAAAAGCGTTCGTCATATTACTTGGCAGCCGCTTCCGCGACCCCGACGATAGTCTCATCATCCGCTTCCATGATGCCGAACTCCATGAGGAGCTCTTCCAGCTCGTCCATCTCCAGCGGTGTGGGGACCACGAGCATCTTATTCTCGGAGATCTTGCGGGCCAGTTCCCGGTACTCGTTGGCCTGCTTGTGGTCCGGGGAGTACTCGATGACGGTCATGCGGCGCAGCTCCGCGCGCTGGACCTGATTGTCGCGGGGTACAAAGTGGATCATCTGGGTGCCGAGCTTGGCGGCGAGCGCCTCGATCAGTTCGTCTTCGCGGTCGGTGTTGCGGGAGTTGCAGATGAGGCCGCCCAAACGAACCTTGCCGCTGGAAGCGTATTTGAGAATACCTTTGGCGATATTGTTGGCAGCGTACATGGCCATCATCTCGCCGGAGCAGACGATGTAGATCTCTTCGGCCTTGTTCTCGCGGATCGGCATGGCAAACCCGCCGCAGACGACGTCGCCGAGAACGTCGTAGAAGACGAAATCGAGATCAGGGGTGTAGGCGCCGTTCTCTTCCAGGAAGTTGATGGCAGTGATAACGCCGCGGCCCGCGCAGCCGACTCCCGGCTCAGGACCGCCGGACTCAACGCACTTCACGTCGCCGAAACCGACCTTCATAACATCATCCAGCTCCAGGTCCTCGACCGTCCCGAGTTCACGGACCATGTCCATGACCGTTGCCTGGGCTTTGGCGTGGAGGATCAGACGGGTGGAATCCGCCTTCGGGTCACAACCTACGATCATGACTTTCTTGCCGATGGATGCCAGGCCTGCCACCGTGTTCTGGGTTGTGGTCGATTTGCCGATACCGCCTTTGCCGTAAATCGCGATCTGTCTCATCTTCCTTCTCCTTTCGCGGCCACTCATCCGTGGACCGCACGTGAATTTTCGGGGCAACAAAAAAGGCGCCCCATTGAACTAATGGCGGGCGCCTTTGCCTGTTTCACTTCTAAATGAATACTACATCGTATCCGTTGTGTGGTGATCTCGCTTTTGTTTGAGTACTCTGCATCGAAGATGCCAAACTGAAACACATTGATATGTAACGACTTTTATTTCACCACCAGCCATCCTGCCGCCCCGTGACGAGCAGATGCACAAAATTTACGCACCACATCACCCACCTTCAGCGAGATGTCCCCCAGCCTCATGCTCCCCGCACCCATTAGGCCGCGTTATCAGTTGCCAGCGTGCCTTCGCTGTGATAGATATAGCTTTGCGCATCACTCCGTTCATCCCCTGCAGCTTACACATCCGGCACTTACCTTGACTCGTATGATCTTTTCACTGAAGGAGGGTATCATGCAGTTTCCAGGTACCGACTATCCTGCAGCCGCTTCCGTACCACGAAGGTTCAGTGCCGCAGGAAAAGGCGCAGGCGTCATCATGGTGGCTCTTGCCTTCTGCTTCGCACTGGTGGGAGAGGCCGCAGCCCTCGTCATCGACACCGCCCCTCCCCTTCCTTCCGCAACGACCACCTTTCCCTATACGCAGACACTCTCGGCCAGCGGGGGAGTACCTCCCTATGCCTGGTCGGTGGTGGGCGGCAGCCTCCCGCCGGGCCTCACCCTTCTTCAGACCACCCAGACCACCGCAGATATTACGGGCACACCAACCGCAGCAGGTAACTACACCTTCACCGTGCAGGTGACGGATTCGAACGTCGTTGCGGCGCCAGCGACCGCCACCATGTCCTATGGCATCAGCGTGGTTCCCTACGGACCGACTGCCGGCATTCGCTACGACATCTCCGGCTCCGTAAGCTACAGCGGCACGAAGACGGGTCGCATCTATCTCACTACCTATCCCTCCGATAACGGCATCAGTCTCACTACCCCGGGACCATTCACGATCCGCGGCGTTCCGGCATCGGCAACCATGCTCACGGCCTGGGTCGACACGCAAGGGACGGGGAATCGCCATGCGAGCGATCCCTTCGGCACGACTACTCTTACTCTTCCGGATTCCCTAAGTGGCATAACGGTCGCAATCAGTGACCCCACACCGCAGCCCCCGTCACCCCCCCAGAACGCCACGTTCTCCCCCGGCGACAGTGCCGTTTTCGCCCAGTGGGACAAAGGGCTGAAGGCCAGCGGCATCGAATACGCCGACACCTACTCCGTCTACTGGAGTACGTCCCAGGCGGTGAGCCCGACAACTACCACGGGCGGAGGGAAGCGCCAGAACATCCCTGCAGACGATAGCAACAACGTGGCCATCACCGGTCTTGCCAACGGCACCCCCCTCTATTTCGTCATGACTGCAACGGTGGGCGGGGTGGAAAGCGCGCCCTCGCCCCCCTTTGGCCCCGTCACACCCGGCTCTCTCGCCGGCGGCGCCACGGTCTCCGGCACCGTCACCCTTTCCGGCGTGGCTCCCACCGGGCCTCTCTATGTTGCCGTCGTCGACGCCGCGAACAAGGGCTCGAAGGCATTCTTCACCTCGGTGGGAACGCCCGGCGCGTCAGCCCCCTTTACGGTGAACGGGGTGCCGGACGGCTCGTACCGCGTGTTTGCTGCCATCGACATGAACAATGACGGCATCATGGGGAACCTTGGGGACGTAACGCTCTCCGACCAG
>DATDMX010000414.1:0-2159 GCA_036518575.1 Geobacteraceae bacterium
CAAACTACAGGTCAGAAAGCACGAATCCATCGATGCGGAACTACAACAGGGGAATACTCTCGGGACGGGAGTCCGAATGGGGGAGGGGAAAATCTTGACAGGCTTGGTAGGCGGAGCCGCTCAACACATCCGATGATGAGATTAGGTACGAAGCGACTTCATTCAACCTCGTCGACACAAAAGAACATGCGCATAGGTTACCTATCGGCGAAACGGAGAAGCTTGAAGAAGAAAGAACCGCTGCTCCGCTGATACTGACAAAATCTTCCAACCCGTACATCCGGACTGCTATATAAACAAATCTCCCGAGAGAGACCCTGAACTCTACGTCAACCGGCTGCCAATCATCTCCAGCAGCCGTGAAACTCTTTCGCGGCCGGCTTGCCGGGAGACGGCACTTTCCCGCGCCTGAGAAAGGTATGCTTCCGCGATGTTCATGAGGGCCAGAATGGCCACCGTTTGGGAATCACAGTTCTTGACGGCTGCCGAAACCTCCGCCAGCTTGCCGTTGACGAAGTCCTCAACTTCCCGAACCGTTTCCGGGGAAGCGGAGCTTCTGACCTGAATATCCTTACCCAACACCCTGATGCGGTGTGACGTGCTCAACGGCGTGGAATCCCTTCAAGCTTGCCGAGAATTGCATCGACGCGAGCCTTGACCCCCTGTCGCTCTTCCGTGAGCCGGCGGTTTTCCTCCCGCAATCCCTCATTTTCCCGCTGCAGCTCTTGATACCGATTCAGCAGATTCTCCACCTGCTGTTCCAAAGCTGCAAGAAGTTCAAGCTCCATAAAGCACCCGTTAGCGAGAAAGCTTATGATATAAGGCCTCAAAAGTCAAGGTAATTATTGGAAAAGTGCCTCAACGAACTCACCCGGCTCGAACACCCGCAGGTCCTCCACCCCCTCGCCGACACCGATGTAGCGAAGCGGGATTTTGAACTCGTTGCTGATGGCAACGACGATTCCCCCCTTGGCTGTACCATCGAGCTTGGTAAGGACGATACCGGTGACGTCGGCCGCCTCCTTGAAGAGCTTAGCCTGAGAAATGGCATTCTGACCGGTGGCCGCGTCCAGAACCAGGAGGGTCTCGTGGGGTGAACCGGGAACTTCCCGGCCCATCACTCGGCGAATCTTCTTCATCTCCTCCATAAGGTTGACCTTGGTGTGAAGGCGACCCGCGGTATCGACGATGAGAATGTCGGCATGGCGCGCCAGTGCCGCCTTGCAGGCGTCGAAGACGACGGCGGAAGGATCGGCCCCTTCCTGGTGTCGGATGACATCGACCCCCGCCCGCTCCCCCCAAATCTGGAGCTGCTCGGCTGCCGCGGCCCGGAAGGTATCGCCGGCGGCGAGGACGACCTTTTTCCCCTCGGCGATGAACTTGCTCGCCAGCTTGCCGATGGTGGTGGTCTTGCCGACGCCGTTCACGCCGATCACCATGATGACGAATGGCGAGGCGCCACTCGTATCGAGCGGCAAAGCCTGGGGAGCAAGGCGGCCGAGAATCTCTTCCTTCAGGGCCGTCTTCAGCGCCTCGCCGTCCTTGAGCTCGTTTCTTTTCAGACGCTGTTCCAGCGTCCGGATGAGTTCAACCGTCGTAGGGACACCAATATCGGCCGTAAGGAGAATCTCCTCCAGTTCCTCGAGGGTATCGGCATCAATCTCCTTTTTGCCGAGAATAAGGGTGTCGATCCTGCCGACGATACTCTCGTGAGTCTTGGCAAGACCCCGCTTGAGCCGGTCAAAGAAACCCGACGTGCTCTCCTCAGTGGCGATGGGCGCGGGTTCCGCCGCAGGGGCAGGCGCGGGCTCACCGGTAATTTTATCCATGAGGCCGCGGAAGAAGCCCTTTTTTTCTTCTGCCATGATCAGTAAATCTCCTTTTCCAGCAACGCGACGGCGGTTCGGAAGCGGTAGAGTGCCCGGCCGAGGATGCCGTCGCGGGCAAACGTCATGATAAGGGAGTAGTCGGGTCCGACGGCGCCGACAATCACCTGGATCTCTTCCGTGGCGATGACCGCCTCGCGCACGCCACCATCGGCAAACTGCCGGTGCAAGTCTTTCATGAGATTAAACAATATGCCGTTGTGGGCACCGATGACCTTTAGTTCGAAGTCGTCGAAACTGCAGCACTGCACGACCGCCTCCCCTTCCCAGTCG
>DATDMX010000415.1:0-9052 GCA_036518575.1 Geobacteraceae bacterium
GTTCATGTTACCACCTTGGCAGCTCACCTGTTCCCCTCAATTCTTCCCGTGGAAATCCTTCTCGGCAAACTATATCACAATCGCCACTCTTGGAAACAGCCCAAAAGGCTGGCAACGCCCCATCGACGGCAGTTCGCCTCATCCTTCGTCGAGCGCCACAAGGGGACGAGTGGTGCGGGGACGGCTCGCTTCGTACTCCTGCAGATAGGCGTCAGGCTTCATCATCCGCTGGGTCCGCCAGAGGACGCGGGCCAGGTACGCCATCTGGGAGGGACGGACCTGGCGCAGCCAGGCAAGAAGGCTTTTCTCCCCCGAGGTGTTGAGGATGGAGCGGCGCCAAGTCTCGGCGTAGAGCTCGAAGAACCGCCGTGCCCCGAGCCGGGGCTCCCAGAGCAGATGGTGCATGTCGAAGTTTGACCAGGGCTGTTGCGCGATGCGCGGTGCCACCGAGCGGAAAAACTCCGTCCCCGGCAAGGGGGTGAGGATCGTAAAGCCAGCCCGCTGCAGGCCGTGCCGGGCGACGAAATCCCACAACTCCCGGAAGTTCTCTTCCTCCCACTCGGGATCGATGAGGAAGTTGCCGTTTATCCCGTAGCGGTGCTCACGGGCAAGCCGCACCGCCTCGACGCTGTCCCCGACGCCGGCGTCCTTGATGAGTCCAGCCAGCCCGTTGTCGCTGGCCGCTTCCAGACCGATGAAGATATCGAAATCCCGGGCCAGGGGCCGCCAGGCTTCCAGAAGCTCACCGCTGCGACAGATCAAGTCGGTGCGGCTCTGAACAAGAATCCAGCGTTTATGAACACCGCGCTTCTTGAGGGCGGCGGCAAGCTCGAGACTGCGGGCGGGGTTATGCCAGAAAAGATCGTCGGCCACGAAGACGGAATCCCCCGTCGTGGCGAAGTCCTCCACGACGGCCTCGATGCTCCGTTCCCTGCAGGAGCGCTCATAGAGCTGCCAGACCGAACAGAACGAACAGCGATGGGGGCAGCCGCGGGCCGTCTCGATGAGCCAGACCGGCTTGAAGAGGAGACAGTGGTAGCCGCTGCGATGCCGGTCGAAAAGGTCCCTGGCGGGTAACGGCACGAGATCGAGGCATGTCTGGCGGGAAAGGGGTGGGGTGGATACCCAGCCGTCGCCAGTCCTCAGGCGTAGGGACGCCACCTCGTCGAGCCGCTCCCTTGCTTCGAGGGCAGCGGCCAGGGCGGGAACGATTTCCTCGCCGTCATCGAGACAGATGGCGTCGATGTCGTCACATTCGAGCGGAGCGGGGAACGCCGCGGCAGCATGCCCCCCCACGAGAATGAAAGCCCCGGGGGATACCCGCCGAATCTCCCGCGCCGTTTCCACGACCCGTTCGTACTCGAGGGCGTGGAGACAGGAGATGGCCACGAGCCGTGGCCTGCTTCTGCGCACCCAGGTCGCCGCGCTCGGCCGAAAGCGAAGATCGGCAGCCGTGACGACGTGTCCCCGGGCCCTCAGTGCCGCGCCGACATATTCGAGCCCCAGCGGCTCGACGCAAAAAAAGGGGGCAAGACCGAAGCGGTCATTACCGGGATGGGGACGAAGAAGAAGAATGTTCATGATTTTCTCACGATGGGACCTCAGCTTCGATCCGCGTGCTTTTGATGGCTTTAGTCAAGAAAAAAGCCGGGCTGCCCCGGCTTTGCTCACTTCAGCATCTTTCTGACGGACTCCGCGATGCCTGCGGCGTCGAGCCCGTACAGCGCCCGTAACTCGGGCTGTTCGCCTTGCTCGACAAAACGGTCGGGGTAGCCGAGGCGTAAGACGCTTACTCCCTCCACCCCTTCTTCCTCAAGGAGTTCGAGGACGGCCGTCCCGAAACCGCCCTGGAGAACGTTCTCCTCGACGGTCACGAGCCTGCCGCACTTCTCTGCCTGCCCGAGGATCAGCTCCCGGTCGAGAGGTTTGATGAAGCGGGCATTGACGACAGCCATGTCGATTCCCTCGCCGGCAAGGATACCCGCAGCTTCAAGTGCAGGCTGGACCATGGTGCCGATCGCAAGGATGGCGCCATCCTTTCCCTCGCGCACGATTTCGCCCTTGCCGAAGGGAAGGGGCCTGAAAACCTGGTCGAGGGGGACACCGTAGCCGTTTCCCCGAGGATAACGCACGGCCGCAGGACCGTCGTGATCGATGGCGGTCTTGAGCATGTGCTGCAGTTCGTTCTCGTCCTTCGGCGCCATGAGGGCCATATTGGGAAGGTGGCGCAGGTAGGAGAGGTCGAACACGCCATGATGCGTCGGACCGTCGCTCCCCACCACTCCGGCCCGGTCGATGGCGAAGGTGACCGGCAGTTTCTGGAGGCAGACGTCGTGGAACACCTGGTCGTAGGCACGCTGGAGGAAGGAAGAATAGACGGCAACCACCGGCCGCATTCCCTGCGCGGCCATGCCGGCGGCGAAGGTGACCGCATGCTGCTCGGCGATCCCCACGTCGAAGAAGCGCTCGGAAAACTCGCGGGCAAATGAGGAGAGGCCGGTGCCGTCGGGCATGGCGGCCGTGATGGCCACCACCTTCTCGTTCTCGGCAGCAATCTTCTTCATGGCCTCGCCGAACACCCCGGTGTAGGAGGCCGCGCCCCCCTTCCCCTTGTGGACCTTGCCGCTTGGTACGTCGAAGGGGCCGACGCCGTGGAAAAGGGACGGATTGGACTCGGCCGGGGGATATCCCTTCCCCTTCTTCGTGAGCACGTGGATAAGCACCGCATCGTCGAAACGCTTGACGCTCTCCAGAGTTTCCAGGAGGGAGTCGAGGTTGTGACCGTCGATGGGGCCGATGTACTCGAAGCCGAAGGCCTCGAAGAGCATCCCCGGCGTAAAGAGCCCCTTGAGGGAATCCTCGGCCCGACGAGCGATCTTGAGGGCCCCCTGCCCCAGGCCGTCGAGATTCTCAAGGAAGGACTCCACGTCCTTCTTGATCTTGTGGACGAACTCGCTCGTGATGGTGCGGGAGAGGAAATTGGACAGGGCCCCCACATTCTCGGCGATGGACATCTCGTTGTCGTTGAGAACCACCACCAGGTCCTTGTTGAGATGACCCGCGTGGTTGAGCCCCTCGTAGGCGATGCCGCCCGTCATGGAGCCGTCGCCGATCACGGCGATCACCTTGTTACCCTTCTTCTGCAGGTCCCTTCCCACGGCAAGCCCGAGGGCGGCCGAGATGGACGTGGACGAGTGGCCCACGTCGAAGGCGTCGTGGGAGGACTCGGCCCGTTTCGGAAACCCGCTGATGCCGCCGAGGGTGCGCAGCGTTCGGAAGCTTTCCTTGCGGCCGGTGATAAGCTTGTGGGCGTAAGCCTGGTGCCCCACGTCCCAGACGATCTTGTCGTCGGGGGAGTTGAACACCCGGTGGAGGGCGATGGTGAGCTCCACCACGCCGAGACTCGGCGCCAGGTGCCCCCCGTTGGCGGCGCAGGTGGCAATGATCTCCCCGCGCAGTTCTGCCGCCAGGGCCGACAGTTCCGCCGGGGACAGCTTCCTGAGGTCACGCGGTGACGTAATGGTATCGAGAATCGTGCTCATCATGATTTCCGATTGACGATGTAGGTGGCGATTTCCTTGAGGGGTTCGGCCTTGTCACCAAAGGGAGCGAGGGCCTGGAACGCCATGTCCACGAGTTCGGCTGCCCGACGCTTGGCCTCGACGAGTCCCACGAGCGCAGGATAGGTCGCCTTCCCCCGTGCCTCGTCGCTTCCGGCGTCTTTGCCCAACTCCTCCGTGGTCCCCTCGATGTCGAGGATATCGTCGGCTATCTGGAAAGCGAGACCGATCGCCTCGCCATAGCGGGTCATGGCGTCGACACCGGCGGCGTCCGCCCCGCCGAGGAGTGCGCCGGCCTTCACCGCCGCCTTGATGAGAGCCCCGGTCTTGTGGGTATGGATGTACTGGAGGGTTGCAAGATCGATGTCCCGGTTTCCCTCGCTCTCCATGTCCACCACCTGTCCACCCACCATGCCGTACGAGCCGGCACAGAGGCCGATCTCACGAATGACGGCCAGCACCCGTTCGCGCTCCACCTGCCGGCACCACTGCGGGTCGCTCATGAGGATGAATGCCTCGGTGAGAAGTGCATCGCCGGCGAGGATGGCGACTGCCTCCCCGAAGACCTTATGGTTGGTGGGGTTGCCACGCCGGAAGTCGTCGTCGTCCATGGCCGGCAGATCATCGTGAATGAGGGAATAGGTGTGGATCATCTCCATGGCGCAGGCGGCCGGCATGGCGAGCTCCGGCTTTCCCCCCACCGCCTCGCACGCAGCCAGCATGAGGATGGGACGCACCCGCTTGCCGCCGGCAAAAACCGAATAGCGCATTGACTTGTGGAGCGAAACCGGCATTTCATCGGCAGCGGGGAGATAGCGGTCGAGCGCTTCGTCCACCAGCTGGCAGCGCTCTTTCAGGTAATTTTTCAGGTCCATTGTATATGTCTTTCTTGATTGAAATTACGGTGTAAATCCGGAGGCTGTCGCGTTCGCCGCTAGGGATCTTCCAGGTGGAACTCCTCTTTGAGGAAACTTCCGTCCTTCTGCTTGAGAAGAAGCTCGACCTTCTTTTCCGCCTCGTTGAGTTTTCGGGCGCAGAAGGCGGCCTGTTTCACCCCTTCCTCGAAGGCCTTGAGGGACTCCTCGAGGGAGAGCTCTCCCCCTTCGAGGCGCCGCACGACCTCCTCCAGCTTCTTGAGCGACGTTTCGAACTTCTCTACTGCCATGACAAGACTCCCGTTCCCTGTTCCGTGCCATCCCGGCCGCCGGAATAAACCGCCATTATACAGATTCCCGTGTACCAGTCAAGAGCTCCCTCCTCCACGCCGACAGGGTCACTCTTCGCCGTTAAACGTCTCCTCGACCACCCCAATGGCGCTCCCGCGCTGGAACCGCAGCCGCAGGCGATCACCGCGGGCCAGACTGGCACTATCGGTGATCACGCGCCCTTCGGGAAGGAGCTGGGCGATGGCATAGCCCCGGCCAAGGGTCAGAAGCGGCGAGAGCCCGTGGAGTTTACCCGTGGATATGGCCGTGCGTTCGCGCCAGCGTTCGAGAATGCGGTGAAGGGCATGCTCGCCCCGGGCGAGGAGCGCTTCGAGGGCCTCGGAGGCGTGGGCGAGCTCAACAGCCGGATTCTTGAGCCTCAAGTGGTTGCGCAGGAAGGCAAGCCGCTCGCGCCGTCGCACCATTCCCCCCTTGACGGCCAGGTCGAGGCGCTCACTCAGATCGTCCACCCGTTGTGCCAGGTGATCCACGAGCATCGACGGCTCCTTGAGCGCGCGGGCAAGACCGTTCACCAGCCCGCGCCGCTCGGCCACAATCTGGCGCATGGCCCGTTCCAGCCGATGGCTGAGGCTTTCCAGCTCCCCCTCCAGCTCGGAACGACTTGCGATGACGAGTTCGGCGGCAGCCGATGGGGTCGGCGCCCGCAGGTCGGCGACGAAGTCGGCGATGGTGTAGTCCACTTCGTGCCCCACGGCCGAGATGACCGGAATCTTGGACTGGGAGATGGCCCGCGCCACCACTTCCTCGTTAAAGGCCCAGAGATCTTCGAGGGAGCCGCCGCCACGACCGACGATCATGACGTCGATGTCGCGGTAGCGGTTGAAGTCGCGGATTGCCCGGGCAATCTCCTCCGCCGCCCCTTCCCCCTGGACTCTCACCGGCGAGATGAGCACCTCCACGGCGGCAAAGCGGCGCCGTACGACGTTGAGGATATCGTGGATGGCAGCGCCCGTGGCGGAGGTGACGACCCCGATGCGACGGGGGAGTCGGGGAAGCGGCTTCTTGCGCCCTTCCTCGAACAGCCCTTCCTTGGCCAGCCGCTCCTTCAACTGGGCGAAGGCAAGCTGCAGCGCCCCTATCCCCTGGGGCTCCAGGTACTCCACGATGAGCTGGTATTCTCCCCGTGGCTCGAAGAGCGATATCCTGCCGCGGGCGATCATCCCCATGCCGTCCCGAAGCCGGAACTTCATGTTGCGGGCCGAGGCGCGGAACATGACGCAGCGAAGCTGTGCACCGCTGTCCTTCAGGGTGAAGTAGCAATGCCCCGAGGCAGGGAGCGAGAGATTAGACACCTCCCCCTCCACCCATACGTGGTCGAAGTTCTCCTCCAGCACCCCCCTGATGAGGGAGGTGAGCTGGGAAACCGTCAGTATTCTCTTGTCGCTGAAAAGCTCCACCTGGCCCCTCCGCACCTCGCCGGAGCGTGCTTTCACCACACCCGCACCGTCACGTCAAAACGCCCGTCAAACTAGTTGACCGGCTCGGGGAAACATACTATCATCCCCCCCTATGAACAACTATCCCTACGTTATTACCGTCTCCTCGGAGAAGGGAGGGGTGGGCAAGACCACCCTGGCAACCAACCTCGCCATCTTCCTCAAGGCACTCAACGAAGACCTGCCGGTCTCCATCTTTTCCTTCGACAACCATTTCACCGTCGACAAAATGTTCGCCTTCAAGGGGGCTGCGACAAAAGGGGACGTGGCCGACCTTCTTCTCGAAACCAAGGCCTGCGACCTCCTCCACACCGGTCAGTTCGGCGTGAACTACATCCCGTCTTCCACCGCCCTGGCCGACCTGACGCACTCCATCAAGAGCCCCATGGTGCTGGCACGGCTTCTCGCCACGGGAAACGTTCCGGGCGTGGTCATCATCGATACGCGCCCCGACCTCGACATCCTCACGCAGAATGCCCTCTTTGCGGCCGACCGGGTCATCATTCCGGTGAAGGACATGCCGAGCCTGGAGAACTGCCGCAATATCTTCCAGCTCTTCGACACGCGCGGCCTCGACAAGAAAAGTCTCTCCCTCATCCCCTGCCTCATCGACTCGCGCATCAAGTACGACGGCCCGTTCCGCGACCAGCGCACGCTCCTCAAGGCGTACGCCATCAATCGCGGCTACCGCTGCTTCGAGGGTTACATCTCCAAGAGCCCCAAGGTGGAAAGCCTCAACACCAATCCCGACGGCAGGATCTACCCCATCCTCACCTACGCCCGCGGAACCGAGGTCTGGGGCCAGTTCATGCATCTCGGCCGCACCCTCCTCGCCGAGCTGGCGGAGACGCCCGAACCCCGCGCACACCTCTTCAGCCAGTGGCTGGCAGCCGAGGAAGGACGAAAAAAGGATGCCTTCTTCTCCCGGCTCGATGGCCTGAAGGCCGACTGCCTCTGCTGCGGCCGCCCACTCCTCCAGGACAACGGCTCCAGCGCCACTCCCTATTACTACGAGACATCCGACAACAGCGCCAAGGGTTTTCTCGACGAGGAGTGCTTCCTCGACTTTCTCGTCTCCGCCGTCTACCAGGTCGAGGGGAACCTTGCAGCCGACGATCCGGCCCGGCTCATCATGCAGGACTCTGCCAGGGACTCCCTCTTCGTCTTCAGGACTCTCGGCACTGGCGGTAACCTCGTGGAGTTCAACCGTTTCGACCTTGCCGGCTCCCACCTGTCGAAGAAGGCCTACGGTTGCGGGCCAACGGCTGGTAGCGGGGACAACGGCAAAGGGAATGCGCTCCACGCGTTCATGACAAAGACACTCCCGGGGTATGACGGGGCCCTGCGTGACGACGCTTTCCTCCTCGTTCACCCTCCCCATCCCCAGGGACGCGAAGCGATTCTCGTGGAGGAAAACTACCGTCAGTTCACCAGGCTGAAGCGGCAGGTGGCCTCCCAGCTCTCCTGCTGACCCCGGCAACTGACTTACGCCAATCCCCCTCACCCGGCCTTCGGCCACCCTCTCCCACAAGGGGAGAGGCTTTGCTCTCCTCCTGCCAGCTTTCGGACAGAAGCTACCTTACGAGCTCCGACGCGGACACAAAGGTAATCCCCTGCTTCTTCATTTCCGGCAGCGCCGCTGCCAGGGTCTGGATCGTTGCCTTGTGAGGGTGGCAGATCCCGATCGCGCCCCCGTTCTTGCGCGCCATGGCAGCGAGTTGATCCAGCTGGCGCCGGATGGCGGCACTGTCCTGAACATTGTCGAGGAACACGTCGCGCGAGGCGGTCTCTATCCCCATACCACGCGCCAGGGGATAGCCGAGTGAACGCGGGCTCGTCTTGCTGTCCACGAAGAAGACCCCTTTCCCCTTCAGGATGCCCAGCACCACCCGCATCTTCGCCTTGTCCTCGGTGAACCGCGAGCCCATATGGTTATTGGCACCGGCGGCGTGGGGAACTGCCCGGAAGTAGTCATTCACCCGCTGCGACACCTCGGTATCGCTCTGGGAAAGGAGAAGGCCGTTCTGCTCCATCCGCTGCCGGGGATACCCCTGGGGTTCCATCGGCATGTGCACCATGACCTGGTACCCCTTGGCGTGGGCCTCTGCGTCCACTTCCTTCACCCTGGCCAGGCCGGGAATGATGGAAAACGTCAGGGGAACTTTGATGGCCATCAACTCCCGCACCTCCTGAACGCTCGTTCCCATGTCGTCGATGATGATGGCGACGTTACCACTCCCCACAATTTTTTTCGGCTGGGGCTTTACGGGGGGCGCAACGGGCTGTGCCGCCGTCGACAGGGCCTTCTGGACAGGAGGGGTCTCGACGGGCCGCGGCGGAAGCCGATGCCGCTCGGCTGCCGGGGGCTGAACCTCGACCTTTTCGGGCGCCTTTCTCTTCACCATTTCAAGGGCAAAAAAAGCCACGACTATCAGCGCGATGATTATGAGGAGCGGCACGAGGGGAGATGGTCCGCTCTTCTTCTTTCTCCGGTTGGCACTCTTGCGGTTGCGGTACTGGGCCAAAATGCTTTCCTTCCCGGCCTCGCGTTTTCACCTTGCGGGCCAAAGCCTGATCTTCCTGCTGCCCTCTTCTTATAGCACAGTGATGACACGCAGCGGAAGAGCAATCATGGCGGCGTGCGCCAGGAGGTAGAAGAAACGCGAAAGGCCCGCCGGGATTCATTCCGGCGGGCCTTCAGCTTTAAAATGCTTCTTTTTACCGTTACTTCGCGGGTACTCTCTCCGCCCCCTTGGCCGCCTTGACAGCAAGAAGCCAGTTGGCAGTGTAAATGTAGTCGTCGATATAATCGCGCTTGCCGTCCGCGTTG
>DATDMX010000416.1:0-4055 GCA_036518575.1 Geobacteraceae bacterium
CGCACGGTGAAGAGGTCTTTCCCCCGTTCCTTGATGAACCCGCCCGCCTTGAGATTTTTCAGGTCGATGCCGGTCTTTTTCGTATCTTCCGCCATTATGTGCTCCTCCGCAGTGCGTATCGTTTATGTCTTCAGTAGGGAATTAACTCTTAGCTCGTTATGGAATGACCTTCAGTCGCCGTCGACGATCTCCACCTCTTCCGTCTCTACCCGGCCGGCAGTGATGCGAAACGAGCGGAGTACCGGAGTTTCGGGAACGGCGAGGGAGACGATGGCGTAGGAGACGTTGGGGGTGAGAGCGAGGCGGATATCCTCCTCCGAGGGCCGGGCCGGCGTCTCCGGGTGGGAGTGGTAGATGACGAGCATCTCCAGCCCCCGGGCGCGCAACTCCTTGATGACGGCGAACTGTTCCCGCGGGTCCATCATGAAGTGCTCGTTGCTCTCGTCGGTGTTCCTCATGCGAAAGGTGGCCGATACGATGCCGTCAAGGCCGCCGAGGATGCCGCAGACTTCGAGGGGAAAGCCCTCCCGGGCATGGGCGATGATATCGTCGTGGATATGTCGCGGAATTTTCAACATGCGTTCACTTCGCCCCTATCTCGCAGACATTCATGGCATCCACCTCGTCCTTGAGTTCGGTGATGGTGGGATTGTCGCCACAGATGGGGCACTTGGCGCTCTTCCGGATCGGCACCTCGCGGAAGCGCATCCGCAGGGCGTTGTAGGTGAGCAGCCGGTCGGTGAGAAGCTCTCCCTTGCCCAGCAGGAATTTGATGGCTTCCGTGGCCTGGATGGTGCCGAGGACCCCGGGGAGGACGCCGATAACGCCCGCCTGGGAGCAGGTGGGGATGGCATCCTTGGGGGGGGGAGCGGGGAAGAGGCAGCGATAGCAAGCCGATTCACCCGGTCGCACGGTCATGGTCTGGCCGTCGAACTGGAGAATGCCGCCGTGGGAGTAGGGCTTTCCTGCCATGACGCAGGCATCGTTGATGAGGAACTTGGCGGCGAAGTTGTCGGTGCCGTCGATGATGAAGTCGTAGTCGGCGATGAGCTCGCCGATGTTGGCCGCACTCACCCACGTCTGGTACGTATTCACCTGCACGTCCGGGTTCATGGCCACCATCTTTTCCTTGGCGGAGAGGACCTTGGGGACGCCGATGTCCTTCGTGTGATGGGCGATCTGGCGCTGGAGGTTGGAGAGGTCGACGTCATCGGCGTCGGCAAGGCCGATGGTGCCAACGCCCGCGGCCGCAAGGTAGAGAGCGATGGGCGAGCCCAGGCCCCCGGCGCCGATGATGAGCACCCGGCCGTCGAAGAGCTTCTTCTGTCCCTTCCCCCCGACTTCCTTCAGTATGATGTGGCGCGAGTAGCGCTCGATCTGTTCTTCGGTCAGCATGAAAACTCCTTTGTTGGGCCGCGTCCTTACCTGCCGCCACCCATAAAATACAAAAATTCCACGCTATCGCCGCCCTTCACGGTGGTGGACGAGAAGGCTTCCCGGTCGAGGATTTCGCCGTTCAGTTCCACGGTGACGTAGTCGGGCTGTTCCACCTTGAGCTCGGCGAGAAGTGTCACGATGTCGAGGACCTCTTTGCCGTCGATCGTTGCCGGTTTACCGTTTACCGTCAGTTCCATGTCGTTCTCCTTGTAACGTTTCTTCAGATTACACTTTTTCCAGTGCCTGTGCAAAGTCTTCCATGATGTCGTCGATGGCCTCGATCCCCACGGCCACCCGCACCATGTCCTCCGTCACCCCCATGAGCTCCTTCTCCTGTGGCCCGTAGTCGGCGCAGATGGTGCTGGCCGGGTGGATGACGAGGGTCTTGGCATCGCCGATATTGGCGAGATTCTTGGCGAGCAGCACGCCGTTGATGAAGCGAAAGGCGTTCTCCTTGCTCCCGAGGCCGAAGGTGAGGACCGCGCCGAAGCGGCCGCCGTACTGGCGTTTCGCCACCTCGTGATAGGGGGAGTCGGCAAGGCCGGGGTAGTTCACCCAGGCGCTCTTCGGATGGTCGTGGAGGAATTGTGCCAGCTGCAGGGCATTGCTGCAGTGCCGCTCCATCCGCAGGGCCAGGGTCTCGATCCCCTCGGAGAGGAGGAAGGAGTTCATGGGGGCGGCGCAGGCGCCGAAGTCCTTGTGGATGAGTTTTCTCGCCCGGGCCGTGAAGGCAAAGTTGCGGTACTTCTTCACGAACGGCTCGAAGTGAGGGAATTTGGCGTTTCCCCAGTCAAAGCTTCCAAGGTCGACGATGGCACCACCAATGGAGCTTCCGGTACCGTTGATGAATTTACTCGTGGAGTGGATGACGATGTCGGCACCAAGCTCGCGGGCCCGGGCGAGATAGGGCGTGGTAACCGTGGCATCAACCATGAGCGGGACACCGGCTGCGCGGGCGACCTTACGTATGGCTTCGATGTCGGGAACGTCCATCTTCGGGTTGCCGATGGTCTCCACGAAGATGAGGCGCGTGCGCTCGTTCACGGCGGCTTTCACGGCCTCGATGTCGGTCGGGTCGACGAAGCGGCTGGCGATGCCGTAGTTGGCCAGGGTGTCACGAAACAGGGAAAAGGTGCCGCCGAACAGGGACGAGGAGGAAAGGATCTCGTCGCCTGACCTTACGATGGTCATGACAGCGGTCGTGATGGCGGCCATGCCCGAGGCGGTGGCGATGGCCGCGATTCCTCCTTCGAGGAGGGCAAGGCGCTTTTCCAGGCTTTCCGTGGTGGGGTTTCCCACCCGGGTGTACACCTGGCCGACCTTTCGGCCGCGGAAGATGTCTTCCAGGTCTTCGGCTGTGGCGTGGGCAAAGGAGGATGACTGGACGATGGGGACCGTTGTGGCGCCCCCGGGGCCGGGTTCGGTTCCCCCGTGGATAAGGAGGGTTTCCAACCGTAAGGTGTTTGTTCCCATAAGCTTCTCCAGGGTCCGCGAGAGCCCCTTGTTATGCTGTTGACGCCCGTCTGTTCAGGGTTGTCGGCTATGATCTCTATTGTGTAATTCAGTGGATAGGGATTTAGCAATGGTGTTGTTGATAAAATTTGTACAATAACTTTATTTATTTTGTCAACAATAAAGTAAAGAATTGTACGGACTGTTCGATGGATAAAAATTTACAAATCTAGTGTGGAATTGTAAAGGGGTGAGGATGATGAAGGGGGGAGGAGGGAAGCGTTATGGGCCGGTTTCTTCCGGCTCGAAGGTGTAACCAACGCCATAGACCGAGCGGATGAGCTCGGTTTCCCGCGTGACACCTTCGATCTTGCGGCGCAGCTTCTTGATGTGGCTGTCGATGGTGCGGTCGCTCACCACCCGTTCGTCGGGATAGATCTGGTCCATGAGTTGCTGACGGCTGTAGATGCGGCCGGGATTGGCGGCCAGGAAGCGCAGGAGCTTGAATTCCACGGCAGTGAGCTCAAGATCGTGGCCGTGGAGCGTTGCCCGGTAGCGGGCCTCGTCGAGCACGAGTCCCTGCGCCGTGGTGGTGCGGTTGTTGCCGGTCCGGCGCAGCACCGCCTTGACGCGGGCCACCACTTCACGTGGACTGAAGGGTTTGCAGATGTAGTCGTCGGCCCCGAGTTCGAGCCCGAGCAACCGGTCGATCTCCTCCATACGTGCGGTCACCATGATGATGGGCACCGAGGAGAAGGTGCGAACCTCTTTGCAGATATCCATGCCGTCGCGGCCCGGCAGCATGAGGTCGAGGAGGATGAGGTCGGGCTTCTCCTCCCGCACGCGGGAAACCACTGCCGTGCCGTCGGCGAGGCTCACCGTGGCGAACCCCGCCTGTTCCAGGTAGTCCCTGAGGAGCGCCGCAATCTTCGCTTCGTCCTCCACGATGAAAATCGTCTGCTTCATGCTGCCACCTCCAGCGGAAGTGTTATCCGTATCCGTACCCCCCCGAGGGGGGAGGGGAGAGCCTCGATTCCTCCCCCGTGGGCCTCGACGATGTTGCGGCAGATGGCAAGCCCAAGGCCCGCCCCCCCCGTCTCGCGGCTGCGGGAGCCTTCCACGCGGTAGAGGCGCTCGAAGAGTTTGGCGAGCTCACCGGCGGGAAC
>DATDMX010000417.1:0-3697 GCA_036518575.1 Geobacteraceae bacterium
TCGATGGCGGCGCGGACGGGCTCGACTACTACCGGCGGATCGTTGCCGAGGCTCCCGCACACCTCAATCCGGGCGGGTGGCTCTTCGTCGAGGTGGGTATCGGACAGGCGCAGGAGGTGGCGGAGCTATTTCGCCTTGCGGGATTCAACGACTGTCGCAGCGCCTCCGACCCCGCCGGTATCGAACGGGTGGTGGGGGGGAGGGCGTAGCCGGCGCGGACGGACGCCGTTTGCACGAGGGCGCGCGATGCGCCCATTCCATGATTTCGAGGACAACCAGTGGATAAGCTGATCATAAAAGGCGGCAGGAAGCTTGTGGGGGACGTGACGGTGAGCGGTTCGAAGAACGCTTCACTCCCCATTTTCTGCGCCACCATCCTCGCGCCTGGACGGCACGAGATATCAAACGTTCCTTTTCTGCGGGACATCAACACCACCATCAAGGTCCTTGAGTCCCTTGGCGCGGTGGTGGAAGGAAACGGCAACGTCGTCCACATCGACACCACGAATGTGAATAACGTGGAAGCCACCTATGATCTCGTGAAAACCATGCGGGCTTCGGTCCTCGTTCTGGGGCCGCTCCTGGCCCGCCACGGTCGGGCACGTGTTTCGCTCCCCGGGGGGTGTGCCATTGGCGCCCGCCCCATCGACCAGCACCTCAAGGGGCTGAAGGCTCTGGGGGCCGAGATCAAGCTCGAGCACGGTTATGTCGAGGCAAAGGCCAGAAAGTTAAAAGGGGCACGGATAAACTTCGACATGCCGACGGTGGGCGGGACCGAACACCTCATGATGGCGGGTTCTCTCGCCAAGGGTGAGACCGTTCTGGAGAACGCAGCCCGGGAGCCGGAGATCATCGACTTGGCCGAGATGCTCATCAAGGCGGGCGCGCGGATCGAAGGCGCCGGCACCGACACCATCCGCATCGAGGGTGTGGAGACGCTCGGGTCGGTGAGCCACGCGGTCATGCCCGACCGCATCGAGGCGGGGACCTTCATGGTGGCAGCTGCCATCACCGGCGGCGACGTGAAGATCCACAACATGAAGCTCGAACATCTCGACGCCCTGGTCTTCAAGCTCCAGGACGCGGGCGCGGAGATTGTGAACCGTGACAACGTGGTGCGCGTGAAGGGGCCGCGCAGGCCTAAGAGCGTCAATATTAAGACTCGCCCCTATCCCGGCTTTCCGACCGACATGCAGGCCCAGTTCATGGCGCTCATGTGTCTAGCCGACGGGGCGAGCGTCATCGCCGAGAATATTTTCGAGAACCGTTTCATGCACGTGTCGGAGTTGCTGCGCTTCGGGGCGGAAATCGTCATCGAAGGGAACAGCGCCACGGTCAAAGGGGTCAAGAAGCTCTCGGGCGCCCCTGTTATGGCTACGGACCTGCGTGCATCTGCCTCCCTTATCCTCGCCGGGTTGGCCGCCGACAACACCACCGAGATCTCGCGCATCTACCACCTCGACCGGGGCTACGAGGCGATCGAGAAGAAGCTGGCGGGGCTGGGGGCGGACATCCAGCGAGTAAAGGAATAACAGCGCTGTTCGTCCTGACCGTGCGAACGGCCGGCATCCGAAAGGGAACACCGTGAACGATTTTGTAACCATTGCCATCCCGAAAGGGCGTATCCTCGAAGACTCGGTAGCCCTGTTCAAGAAGATCGGCATCGACTGCGACGAACTTCTCTCCGACACCCGCAAGCTTATCTTCGAGAACCCGGCCCAGCGGATGCGGTACATGATCGTGCGCGCCACCGATGTCCCCACCTATGTTGAGTATGGCTCCGCGGATCTTGGAATCGTCGGCAAGGACACGCTGATGGAGCAGGAGAAGGACGTCTACGAGCCGCTCGACCTCAAGTTCGGCTACTGCCGACTCATGGTGGCTGAACCGGCGGAACTGCTGAGAAACGACGAGCCGGCCACCTGGACCAATATCCGGATTGCCACCAAGTATCCGAACATCACCGAGAAGTACTTTGCCGGCAAGGGCGTTCAGGTGGAGATCATCAAGCTCTACGGCTCCATCGAGCTTGCTCCCCTCGTGGGGCTTTCCGAGCGGATCGTCGATCTCGTCTCCACCGGCGAGACCCTGCGGCAAAACGGTCTTGTGGAGGTGGAAACCATTGCCGACATCACCTGCCGCCTCATCGTCAACCGGGCGAGCCTCAAGACAAAGCACCGACGCATTACCGAGATTATCGAAGGCCTGGAGCAGCACGTTTAAACGTTTCTTGTGCCGATGACAGTCCATTTCTGATGGCAGCGGGAAGGCCACGAGGTCCCAAGATGCAATTTCTCGATATTCGCGACACTGATTTCGACGCAAGATTTGCAGCCATCCTCGGTCGGGGGGAAGAAACCGGCCGGGAGGTGGAAAAAGTCGTCCTCGACATCATCGCCGCCGTTCGCCAGCGGGGAGATGCGGCTCTGCTCGAGTATACGCGCCGCTTCGACAGGCTGGAGGCGGAAGGGATGGCCGAGCTCAGGGTGAGCGACGACGAATTCGACGTGGCTTTCGCCCGGGTGGCCGACGAGGATATCGCCGCCCTCAAGCTGGCGGTGGAGCGCGTGGCAAGCTTTCACGAAAAGCAGAAGAGTCAGACCTGGCTCTCCACGGAAGAGAGCGACATCATGCTCGGCCAGATGGTGACGCCGCTGGAGCGGGTGGGGATCTATGTTCCCGGCGGTAAGGCGAGCTACCCGTCGAGCGTTATCATGAATGCTGTCCCCGCCAAAGTCGCCGGTGTTGGTGAGGTGATCATGGTTGCCCCGACACCGGGAGGTGAGATCAACCCGCACGTGCTCGTCGCCGCCCGCCTCTCGGGGGTGGACACGGTCTTTCGCATCGGCGGCGCCCAGGCGGTGGCGGCACTTGCCTATGGCACCGAAACCGTGCCGCGGGTGGACAAGATCACCGGGCCCGGCAACATTTACGTGGCAACGGCAAAGAAGCTCGTTTTTGGCCAGGTAGGGATCGATATGATCGCCGGCCCTTCGGAAATCCTCGTCATCAACGATGGGAGCGGCACGCCCGCCCACATTGCCGCCGATCTTCTTTCCCAGGCTGAGCACGACGAACTCGCGTCCTCCATCCTCATCACGACGAGCCGCGCGTTCGGCGAAAGCGTAGCGGCCGAAGTGGAGCGTCAACTGGCCACGCTTAGCCGGGAGAGCATCGCCCGGAAATCCTGGGAGAGCTTCGGCGCGGTGATCGTTGCCGGCACCCTGGACGAGGCGATCGCCTTTTCCAACCGTATTGCCCCGGAACACCTGGAACTGGCGGTGACCGATCCCTTTGCGATCATGCCCAAGATCAGAAATGCCGGGGCCATATTCCTCGGGCATTTTACCCCCGAGGCGGCCGGCGACTACCTTGCCGGACCCAACCATACCCTTCCCACCGGGGGGACGGCCCGTTTCTTCTCGCCTCTCGGCGTCGACGATTTTGTCAAGAAATCGTCGCTCGTCTACTTCAGCGAGGGGGGGCTGCAGCGGCTCGGAGGGGAGATCGTCAGGATCGCCCGCCTGGAGGGGCTGGAGGCCCACGGCAAATCGGTAAGTATCAGACTCCGATGAAACTAACGTACTCTGGGGCGAGCGGCAAAGCGGGGGACTATGTCTGAAACCGAGTTCAGAGTTCTCAACGTAGGCGGCAACAACAAGTGCATTCCCATCCCGGCCTGCTTCGAGGGGTGGCA
>DATDMX010000418.1:0-2588 GCA_036518575.1 Geobacteraceae bacterium
CTTCTTTCTCAAGCAGGGAAATAATCTCCCGCTCCTTTGCCTCCATTCGCTCGGCCTCGGCCTCACCGCTTCGTTCGTGATCGAAACCGGCAAGGTGAAGGATGCCATGGAGAAGGAGAAACGTCAGGCGGAAACTGAAGCTTACGCCGCCCTCTTCGGCCTCCCGGGCACAGGTGTCGGCGGAGATCGCCACATCGCCGAGGAGCTGCGGATTCACCTGCGCAAACTCTCCTTCCTGCATGGAAAAGGAAATGACGTTCGTGGTCTTGTCGCGACCGAGATACTCGCGGTTCAGGCGGCGAATGGAGCGGTCGCCGACGATGACGACGGAGAGCTCGCTATCGGGTAATTCCAAGGCGCTTAATATCCTCTGCGCTGCTCTTCTTAGGTTCCTCGCTCCGGCCGGGTGCCGCTTTTGCCTGTTCGCTATCACTATCATGGGTAATCTTTTTCCCCCCGCTCGCTTTCTCTTTGTACGCCGGCTCGGGGTAGTCTATCCGGTGATGATAAATGCCGGACAGAACCCGGTTGAAGCTCTTGGCGATTTCATGAAGGTTCTTGAGGGTCAGCTCGCACTCGTCGAGCTGGCCGTCCGTAAAGATGTTGTTGATTATCTTCTGCACCATGCCCTGGATACGCGCCGGGGTCGGGTCGGAGAGTGTCCTCGAAGCGGCCTCCACGCAGTCCGCAAGCAGAACGAGGCCGGCTTCCCGAGTTTGCGGCTTGGGACCGGGGTAGCGGAAATCCCGCTCTTCGACGCTTTTCCCATCGGCCTCGGCCTGATTCTTCGCCTTCTGGAAAAAGAAGGTTATGAGGCCGGTACCATGGGACTGGCGGATAATGTTGATGATAGGCACGCCGAGACGGTGCTCCTTCGCCAGCTCAACTCCCTCCTTCACGTGGGAAATAAGAATAAGGGCGCTCATGCTGGGGGAGAGTTTGTCGTGGCGATTCTCGCCGCCTCCCACGTTCTCGATGAAATAGAGCGGTTTGCTGATCTTGCCCACATCGTGATAGTAGGCAGCCACGCGCGCCAGCAGGGGATTGGCGCTGATCGTCTCGGCAGCGGCTTCCACAAGGTTCCCCACGAGCACGCTGTGGTGATAGGTGCCGGGAGCCCGGATCATCAGCTCCCGCAGGATGGGGGAGTTGAGGTTGGCCAGTTCGAGAAGCTTGATATCGGTGGTGTAGTGGAAAATCCCCTCCACGGCGGGAATGGCACCGGTAACGAGCGCGGCGTTGACGACCCCGCCGGCGAAAGCGAACAGCACGCAATAGACGGTCTGTACGGTAAAGAGGTTGTCGTTGAATATCTGAAAGGAGAGCGCAAGAGCCATGTTCACGACGCTGACCTTGAGCCCGGCGGTGTAAATCGTCCCCCTGTCCTTGCACTGGCGCACCCCGTGCGCCCCGACGATCCCTCCCAACAGGCTGTAGACGACGATGGGGAGACTGTTGTTGAACATGATCCCGAGAAGCGGCGCACAAATGGCGCAGTAAACGAGGGCGACTTCGGAGTTGAGGATGATCCGCACGAGGATGGCGGCGGCCGCAAAGGGAAAGAGATAATAGAAATCGGCGGTATCGATGGCCGGGAAGGCGCCCCCCATGGCCGTGGACACGATGAGTGCGATCTGCATGGTAAGGAAGAGGCCGACGGTGAGAAGACAGAGGAAGAGAAGATCCTTGTTGGTCGGCTGGAATTTGCGGATGTTCTTGCGGGCAAAGCGGTAGGGGAAGTAGAAGATGATGAGGACAAGGCCAAATATCCCCATGCCGATGAACAGCTGGTTGATACCGTGCCGCGTTTCGTAGATCGTCTCCAGCTTCAGAGCCTCTTCCTCGGTGATCCTTTCCCCCACGCGAACAATCATCTCTCCGCGTTTCACCTGGAAGAGTACAGGGCGTACCGCGGCACGCGCCTCCTGTTTCTTCACCTCGCTCAACTCCCGGTCATACACGAGATTGGGAGTAATGAGCCGCGCGAAAAGCGCCTTCTTCGTTTCCATGTCACGGCTGTCGACGGCGAAGACTTTTGTCGTCGCAACGATGGCCTTGGCGCCGGCCATATCGAGGAAATTGCCCGTATCCCCTGAGGCAATCTCCAGTTTGGTATCCTGGTCGAGGACAAGGAGGCCGTGAGCCCGGTCGCGGGAAAACGACTTCTCGTCGGCCACGATCTTGCGGGAATAGAGACGGCCAAAGAAACGGCTCGCCTCTGCATGGAGAAGTTGCTCGGACTTCACCCGCGCCAGTGCGGCGAGCTCGGCCGGGGTTACATCGACGCCCAGAGCCTGGGAGACCGCCTGACGCCCCTCTTCCGTCAGGACATTCTCGTCGCGTTTTCTCGCCTCCCGCATGAGGGTGAAAACCTTTTCGAGACGGCGGGAAACGTCGAGTGCCGCGTGGGCGTTGAACATGTAAACGCAGGGCGCGGCAGCCTCGGCCTCGGTGCGTTTTTTGGCCGTGAGCGGCCGGTCCTCGATGAGGTAGTCCTGGGTGGCTCTGATGTCGGCGGTGGCGATGGACCCGGACTTGAAGCTGGCAGAAAAGAAATGCTGGCGTGGAGTTATGAGAAGAGCAAGGAG
>DATDMX010000419.1:0-3681 GCA_036518575.1 Geobacteraceae bacterium
GGCAGCGGCAACCTCGACGTCAGTGCCTTTGCCCGCGCACTCTTCCGGGAGTATGGCATCGCCGTGGAGATCATTTCCCTGCAGCTTCTCTTCGCGCTCGTGGGAGCGTTCTATCTGGGGAGAAGAAGGAAAGCGCCAACACTTCCGCTGAACGACTCAGAATCGGGTGAGGTATAACATGATTGTCCCGCTCGCCCACGTGCTCATCCTCGCCGCCGTCCTCTTCGCCCTGGGGCTCGTCTGTGTCCTCGTCTGGCGCACGAACGTCATCATGCTCCTCATCGGCATCGAGATCATGCTCAATGCCGCCATGCTCGCCTTCGTGGGCGGGGCCAACGCGTGGGGCGGAACCGACGGCCAGGTTTTCGCCCTCATGATCATGGCCCTCACCTCCGCCGAGGTGTCCCTTGCCCTGGCCATGGTGGTCTATCTCCACCGCCGCAAGAGGACGGTGAACGTGGACGACTTCAACGAGATGAAGGGATGAAACTCTACCTCGCCCTCATACTCCTTCTTCCCCTCCTCGGCGGGACGATCAACACCGTTGTCGGCCGGAAGCTCCCCCGCAGGGTCGTGGAACTCCTTGCCTGTGGCGTGATCTGGGCGGCCTTTGCCGTCTCTCTTTTCGTCTTCGCTGGCTACCGGGCACCGTTCACGGTGAAGCTTGGCTCGTGGCTCGCGGCCTTCGACTTCCGGGCGCCCATTTCGCTCTACCTCGATCCCCTCGCCCTCGTAATGGTCGTCATGATCACCTTCGTGTGCGGGCTCATCCATACGTACTCCGTTGCCTACATGGCCGAGGATGAGGATTACGTCCGCTTCTTCGCGCTTCTCAACCTCTTCGTCTTCGCCATGCTGACGCTTGTCCTCGCCGAGAACCTGCCCCTCCTCTACCTCGGCTGGGAAGGAGTGGGCTTTTGCTCCTACGCCCTCATCGGCTTCTGGTACCGCGACGAGAAAAACGCCACGGCCGGCCGCAAGGCGTTCATCGTCACGAGGATCGGCGACGTCGCCTTCGGCATCGCCATCATCTGGCTCTTCCAGCTCTTTGCCACCGTATCCATCACCGAGATCAACACCATGGGGTTTCTCATGCCGACCGGTGTCATCACCGCCCTCGGCCTGCTCCTCCTCGGCGGGGCCATGGGGAAATCGGCCCAGGTCCCCCTCATGGTCTGGCTTCCCGACGCCATGGCCGGCCCCACCCCCGTCTCCGCCCTGATCCATGCCGCCACCATGGTGACGGCCGGCGTCTATCTCCTGGCCCGCATGTTCCCCCTCATCGGCTCGTCGCCCACCGTCGCGGCCGCCATCGCGGTGACCGGTGCCGTGACCGCCTTCTACGCCGCCACCTGCGCCCTGGCCCAGCGGGACCTGAAGCGGGTCCTCGCCTATTCCACCATCAGCCAGATCGGCTACATGATGCTCGGTGTGGGGTGTGGCGCCATAGCCGCCGCCACATTCCATCTCCTCGTCCACGCCTTTTTCAAGGCGCTCCTCTTTCTCGGTGCAGGGTGCGTCATCGCCGCCATGCACCACGAGCAGGACATCTTCCGCATGGGGGGGCTGGGCCGCCGCCTCCCTCTCACCTTTTGGCCGTTTCTCGCCGGGGCCGCCTGCCTTGCGGGACTCCCCCTCACGGGCGGATTCTTCAGCAAGGACGCGATCCTCGCGGCGGCCTGGGCAAAAGGCGGCCTCTACACGGGCCTCTATGGCCTCGGTCTCCTGACGGCACTGCTCACTTCCGTCTATACCTTCCGCATGGTCTATCTGGTATTCGGGGGAGAGGGAAGGGAACCCCATTCCCCTCCACGTCTCATGGAAATAATCCTCGTGCCCCTCGCCCTGCTGGGGCTTTTCGGAGGCCTCCTGAACCTGCCGCACTACCTTGGCGGCGGCTGGCTCGACGCTTTTCTCGGGACCGCCCGCGCAGCCGAAGGGACAGCCGAAATCGCCCTCCAGGCTCTCGCCGGACTCATCGCCCTGGCGGGTCTTGCCATCGCCCACTACCGCTACGCAGGAAAGAGGCGAGCAGCGCGGATGGAAGAAGCCGCACGGCCGGCAACGGGAATGGTCTCGCTTCTTCTCAACGGCTGGTATTTCGACACCCTCTACCGGTTCTTCTTCATCCGCCCCTACGAGGCGCTTTCCCGCTTCTTCTGGCAGCGGGTGGACGAAGGGGTGATCGACGACTCCCTCGACCGGCTGGCAGCTTTCCTCGACTGGACAGGGGGAGGGCTCGGCAGGTGGACGAACGGCAAGATATCGGTCTACATCGCAAGCTTTGTGGCCGGGGGAGCCGCCATCCTCGTCTGGCTGGCCTGGTTGAACTATTGAACGTGAAAGGGTGACATGACCGGCGTTCCGCTTCTCACCATTGTCGTCTTCCTGCCGCTGGCAGGGGCTCTTCTCCTCGCGGCGTTTCGGCGCAACGACGCCGGGGTGCACGCCGTTGCCCTTGCGGTGGGAGTTGGGGAGCTGGCCCTCGTCTGTGCCCTTCCCGCGGCCGCGCTGGTGGCCACGCCGCCCCTGCCCGGCTTCTTCCTCTGGGAAGACCGCGCCTGGATCGATAGCTTCGGCATCCGCTACACCCTCGGCGTGGATGGCATCAGCTTTCTCATGCTCCTCCTCACCGCTTTCGTCACCGTTATCGCCATGGCCGTCTCGTGGCGCGGGGTAAAGGAGCGGGTGCCCCTCCACTACGCCCTTCTCCTCGTCATGGAGACGGGCATCATGGGGGTATTCCTCTCTCTCGACCTCTTTCTCTTCTACCTCTTCTGGGAAGTGATGCTCATCCCCATGTTCTTCCTCATCGGCATCTGGGGCCACGGCCGGCGGATCTACTCGGCGGTGAAGTTCTTCCTCTATACCCTGGCCGGCTCCCTCCTCATGCTCCTGGCGATCATCGGCCTCTATATCCTCCACGGGCAGGGGAGCGGCGACTACACCTTTGCCCTCGGTGCCCTCATGCACACGAAGCTCTCGCCCGCAACGGCCTGCTGGCTCTTTGCCGCCTTTCTCCTCGCCTTTGCCATCAAGGTGCCCATCTTCCCGCTCCACACCTGGCTTCCCGACGCCCACACCGATGCGCCCACCGCGGGAAGCGTCATCCTCGCCGCGCTCCTCCTGAAGACCGGGGCCTACGGCCTCATCCGCTTTGGCTATCCCCTTTTCCCCGACGCCGCCCGAGCCCTGACACCGCTCCTGTGCACCGTCGCCCTCATCGGCATCATCTACGGCTCGTGGGTCGCCTTCGCCCAGGAGGACATGAAACGGCTCGTGGCCTATTCGAGCGTCGGACACATGGGTTTCGTGGCCCTCGGCATCGCCGCGTGGCAGCCGGTGGCGCTTTCGGGAGCGGTCCTCCAGATGGTGAACCACGGTGTGACGACCGGGGCACTCTTCGCCCTCGTGGGGATGCTCGACGAGCGGGCCCACACGCGGGAGATCAGTCGCTTCGGCGGTATATGGGGAAAGGCGCCGGTATTCGCCTCCTTCTTTCTCTTCTTCAGCATGGCCTCGGCGGGTTTGCCGGGCCTCAACAACTTCGCCGGCGAATTCCTCGTCCTGGCAGGAGCGTTCCGGAGCGTGCCGCTCGCGGCTGCCATCGCTTTTGCCGGCATCGTCCTGGCCCTTGTCTACACGGTGCGGCTCGTGCAGGATACGCTCTTCGGGCAGGAG
>DATDMX010000420.1:0-2152 GCA_036518575.1 Geobacteraceae bacterium
CAATCTCAAGGAGCTCTACACGTCCGAGCCGGTGAAGGACGCAGCTCCCCCGGCTTCCGCCTCCCAACCGGCAACGCCGCAGCCTCCCGCACCCGCCAAGCCCGTTGCACCTGCCAAGCCTGCTGCACCTGCCCCACCGGCGGCAAAGGGAACGGTCCGCATCGACACCGTCACCTTGCAGGACGGCACCATTGCTTTCGTGGACCGGCACACCAAACCGGAATACGCGTCCACCATGGTCAACCTCGGCGGCCGGATAAGCGGCCTTTCCTCGGCGGCGAACCAGCTGGCCGACGTGGATCTGCGGGGGAACCTGGAAAACCATTCGCCCTTGCGCATCACCGGCCGCATCAACCCGTTGCGCGACGATCTCTTCGTCGACCTCAAGGTGAGCTTCACCGACATCGAGCTGTCGCCCTTCACCCCCTATGCGGGGACGTTCCTCGGCTACGCGGTGGACAAGGGGAAACTCTACCTCGACCTCAAGTACCACATCGAGAACAAGAAGCTCGAATCGGAGAATAAGCTCTTCCTCGACCAGTTCACCTTCGGCAAGAAGGTGGAGAGCGAGCGGGCCACGAGTCTCCCCGTTCGCCTGGGCGTGGCCCTCCTCAAGGACCGCAAGGGGGAGATACACCTCGACCTTCCCGTGGCGGGCCGGACCGACGACCCCGAATTCAGCGTCTGGGGGGTGGTGCTGCAGATGCTGAAAAACCTCCTCGTGAAGGCGGCCACGGCCCCCCTGGCGTTGCTCCAGTCGGCCTTCGGCGGCAAGGAGGATTTCAGCACGGTCGCCTTCGCCTACGGCAGCGCCCATCTTTCGGCGGCCGAGCAGGCGAAGCTGCGCCAGTTGGCCCAGGCCGTCCAGGACCGCCCGGCACTGAAGCTGGAGGTGACCGGCTTCGTGGATCGGGAACGCGACCCTGAAGGGTACCGCGTCGAGGTGCTCACGAGGAAAATGAAAAACGAGAAATTCCTCGCTCTCGTGAAGGAAAAGAAGAATGTGGAAGGGCAAACCGCCGAAGGCGTCGAGATTTCTCCCCAGGAGCAGTCCACGTGGCTGAAGGCGGTCTACCGCAAGGAGAAGTTTCCCAAGCCGCGCAACATCATCGGCCTTGTGAAGGACATCCCCGATGATGAAATGCGCAAACTCATCCTGACCCACACGGTGGTGGGGCCAGAGGAGCTGCAGACGCTGGCTCGCGACCGGGCCGTTGTCGTGCGCAATTTCCTTGTTACGGAAGGAAAACTACCGCCGGAAAGGATCTTCGAGAAGAAGGGGGATATGTTCAAGGCCCCTGCCAAGGAAGGGGAGCGGGGCAGCCGTGTCGAATTCGGCGTCGCCGTTCAATGAGAACGAGAGGCCGGTTGCCGCTAGCTGACAATTCGTCAGCCCCGCAACCGGCCTCTCATTTCTTCACCCGATTAGCGCCAGTCTTCCGCCACAACGTCCCTCCCCCTTCAAGGGGAGGGGAGTTTCTGCTAGCGAAAGATTGGCGCTAATCAGGTTTCTTCATGCAACTTGGGTGTGGTAGCCAGTTTAGTAGTCGAAGTTGCGGTTGTAGATCAGTGTGTAGAACATGGCCGTGGCTTCGTTCAGTTTGTACCTCAGGTGCTGCAGTTCGTCGTGGGTATAGACATTCGTACCTTTGGCGATCTCACCCTTCAGGCTGGCGATTTTTTCCTGTAAAGTCTGCATCTGGCACGGACAGCCCTGCGAATAGAGGATGCACATGTCCTTGCCGGCCGATGCGGTTTTTTCCGCGCCGAAGGCTGGCATCTGGGCCGTGGCCAGAAGCGTTGCCAGCAGCACAGCTGCAGTGCGTCTCATCGTGTTCACCTCCCGGAGGGGTCGAACGGGCTTAACTCCCTGTAAAGACCAGCCGTCCGGCGGTTCCTCCTGATTATTATTATAGCATGAAGGGAGGGGGCGGGGGCAGCGTTGTGCCGCTCTGTGACCAGCTGGGTGGGGAAAGCAGCGCTGCCCGTCCCTGACGGAACGGGCAGCGGTCGGATGTCTCTGTCAGGCTGTTAGAAGCGGAAGCCCACGCCACCCTGCATGGTGAAATAGGGATCAGAAATGAGGTGTTCCTTGATGTCGGCGAGGACGAAGAAGCGTTTGTTGAACGAGTACTCGATGCCGGCGCCAGGG
>DATDMX010000421.1:0-2594 GCA_036518575.1 Geobacteraceae bacterium
GTTTCAAGGGTCCCACGCAACGCAGGGTTTGAGGCAAGAAGCGCTGTTTCAACAAAATTGTCCAGATCTTCCAGCGTAACATTGACGGCGTCGAAATAGCGGGGAACGGCTGCCTCAAAAATTGCGCGGTTCTCCTCCTTCGTACCGTAACGGGAAATGCGCTCGCGCACGTCGTCGTCAAGTCCCTTTGGTGGCAAGGTCGCGGCGCCACTGCTCGTCAGCACCAGGGCAAGGACACGGTCGGGGTAACGGACGGCGAAATGCTGTAGGAGCATCGCGCCGAAGGCATGCCCCACGAACACCGCCTGGCGTATCTTCAGATGCCTCAGGAACTCGGCGAGATCCTCCACCAGCTCGTCATACCCGTAGCCGTCATCGGGCTTGTCAGACTGACCGAAGCCGCGCAGGTCGATGGCGATACTGCGATAACGTGGCGGCAAAAGTATCTGCACCTTTTCCCATACGACCGAGGACAAGCTGTAACCATGGACAAACACGACCGGAATCTGACCGGCCTCCGACGTCCTGTAGTGAAGCCGAACGCCATTCATGAGCTTGATGGTGTCAGCCGGAAGCCCGTGGGGATAGAGCCCGTAGTTTACACCAGCCATGCCACCTTCATCCTTTCTTCAGCGGTAGACCCGCTCTCCAAAGAGGGCCGACCCGACCCGTACGAGGGTCGAGCCCTCGGCAATGGCCACCTCGAAATCACCCGACATTCCCATGGAGAGTTCCGCCATTTCCACGCCGGGGATCCCCAAGGCGGCAATTTCACGCCCCAGTTCGGCAAGCTCGCGAAAATAGGGGCGCGCCCCCTCGGGATCGTCGTAGAAAGGAGGCATGGTCATGAGTCCCCGGATGCGGAGGTGGGGAAGTTTGGCCGCCTCCCGCACGAGCAGGACAAGCTCCTCGGTGCTCGTGCCACACTTGGTCTCCTCGCAGGAGATGTTCACCTGGATGAGGATGTCACACACCTTGCCCACCCTCCCCCACTGCCGGTCGATCTCGGCGGCTAGCGAAAGCCGGTCGACCGAATGAATCATCGTCACCACGCCCACGAGCTGCTTCACTTTGTTCGTCTGCAAACCGCCGATGAAGTGCCACTCGACCGCATCCGTCACCTGGGTTGCCTTGGCAGTGAGTTCCTGGACGTAGTTCTCCCCGAAGATGCTTTGCCCTGCGCGGGCAGCCTCGCTGACCGCCGCTGCGGGCTGGACCTTCGAAACAGCGACTAGCCGCACCGAAGCGGGATCGCGGCCGGCGCGAAGGGCTGCGGCAGCGATTCTTTCCCTGATCAGTTCCAGATTATCGGCAATGGACATGGTTTAGCCAATCGCTCCCAGGCGCCGCAGCGTCTCCACCACCTCGCAGAGCGGGAGTCCCACCACGTTGGTATAGGAGCCGTCGATTTTGCGCACCATGTGGGCCGCCCCGCCCTGGATGGCGTAGGCACCCGCCTTGTCCATGGGGCAGCCGGTGGCGATATATGCCATGATTTCCTCGGACCGAAGCTCCTTGAAATAGACGCGGGTCGTGACCGCTTCCGCGAGCAGACCGTCTCTTACCTTGTCATAGACGGCAAAGCCGGTCACGACCTCGTGGGGCACGCCTGAGAGTTTCTTGAGCATCCGCTCGGCGTCCGCCTCGTCCTTCGGCTTGCCCATAATTTCGCCGTCGCACACAACGATGGTGTCGGCGCCGACAAAGAAATGTCCGTCCGTCTTTTTCGCCACATCGAGGGCCTTTTCCTTCGCCATGCGAACGGCAAAGTCCACTGCCGACTCTCCCTCGATGGCTTCCTCGGGAATAGCGCTCGGCAGCACGTCGAACACGATACCGGCAGACTCCAGAAGCTCAACGCGCCGCGGCGACGCCGACGCGAGTACGATTGACTTGATGTCGGTCATTACTTGTCTCCCTGCTCCTTTTCCCTCTTACGCCGCTCCTCGTACGCCTGGCGCAGCATCTCCTGCTCCTCCCAATGCTTCTTCCAGTCTTTCTTGCGCACGAAGTGAAGAACGACGGCCCCGCCGGCAATCATGACTCCCCAGAAGATCTGAGTTGCCTGGAGGGTAATGAAACCGGATATCAGGGAGGCGAGCCCCATGAGGAGCAGGAGCGCCTCGATGGAGAATAGCCTTCCGATGAGGGAAATCTCCTGTTTTGATTTGTCATCCATGCCTGTTCTCCTGTGAGGACGGAAGATTTGTGAGATTTGTGTCGCCGCGGTGCGTACGACTCTACACCGTTTCCAGCCAGGCCCCGAGATCGGCGAGAGCCCTTTCGGCAAGTCTCTGCCGCCGCTCTTTCTTCTTCACCTTGCCGGGAAGCTCGGGGAAGAGGCCGTAGTTGACGTTCATCGGCTGGAAGCCTCCCGGTGAAGTTGTCGTGATGTGGTGCACGAGCGCTCCGAGGGCCGTGGTGGCCGGAGGGACCACGGGCTCCCCGCCGGCAACACTTCGGGCGGCGTTGATGCCGGCAAGGAAACCGCTGGCGGCCGACTCCACATACCCCTCGACACCGGATATCTGGCCGGCGAAAAAGAGGCGCGAAGACGTTTTCAGGCTGAAGGCCGGCTCGAGAAGCGCTGGTGC
>DATDMX010000422.1:0-6305 GCA_036518575.1 Geobacteraceae bacterium
TCTGCATGACCGCCGCAAACCAGTCCGCTTCATTCTTGATCGCGGCACAGGCACGACGGGCCGTTTCTTCCTCCGCAAAGACGCCGAAAACCGTAGGCCCGCTCCCCGACATGAGGGCGCCGGCAGCTCCGGCAGCCAAGAGTCGATCCTTGATCTCGCGGATCACCGGAAAGCGCGGAATCGTTACGGTTTCCAGGTCGTTGGAGAGAACGGCGCAAACCTCCGCCGTACTCCTGTAGAAGAGCGGTATTGTAGAACCAACTTTTTCGGTTGTCAATTGCAAATTTTGGTAGACCCAAGCGGTGGATACGTGGACGTTGGGATTCACGAGCACGAGCCAGACGGGGGGAATTCCCTCCAGCGGGGTGAGACATTCCCCGATCCCTTCGGCAAGGGCCGGCCGCTCGAAAATGAAGAACGGCACGTCAGCCCCGAGGGTGACGCCGATCTCCATGAGCTTTTCCCGGGACAGTCCCAACCCGAGGAGGTCATTGACCCCCATGAGGACCGTTGCGGCGTCGCTGCTGCCGCCGCCAAGCCCTGCGGCAACCGGGATATTCTTGGTGATGGCGATATCGATCCCGACCGCCCGTCCGGAAAGCTTCACGAGGGAGTCGGCGGCCCGCCAGGCGATGTTGTCCGGCCCGTCAGGCACCCCTTTGCGGCCGCAGGTGACGCGGACGCCGGGAGTTTCGGTGAGGGCGATAGTGATCTCATCGTTGAGATCGATCCGCTGCATGATCATGCGGAGGTCATGGTAGCCGTTCGGCCGTCTTCCCATGACGTCGAGCCGAAAGTTCACCTTGGCGGGAGCCTTAAGCTTGAGTGATTTCATGATTGATTCCGTCCCGGTAGAGAGTGCAAAGCGTCTTTTCTAAAACAAATGCCTGGAGAAATCAAGGGGAATTCCCGGGTTTGCCGACTGGCGCGGCTGGAGTCCCGCACCCTTCCCGCTTGTCCCTCCGAGCAATGGCACCCTCGGCCGAAACGCAGCCAGAGCTCACTTTTTCTTGATGACGAGTCGGTCCCCTTCCTTGGCGAGATCCACCTGCACCGTGTCCCCTTCGGCAAACTTCCCTTCCAAAAGCATGAGGGCAAGGGGGTCCTGCACCAGCCGCTGGAGGGTACGCTTGAGCGGCCGGGCGCCGTAGGCGGGGTCGTACCCCTCGCGGGCCAGGAACTCCCGGGCCTTGTCGCCCACTTCCAGCCCGATATGTCTTTCCTGCAGTCGCTCCCGGAGCCGCTCGACCTGGATATCGACGATCTTCTTGATCTGCTCCAGCGGCAGGGCGTGGTAGATGACGATTTCGTCGATGCGGTTCAGGAATTCGGGCTTGAAGTTCTCGCGCAGGGCCTCCATGACCATGGAGCGCATCTTGCCGTAATCGTCCGTACTGTACTGTTGGATCCACTGGGACCCGATGTTGCTCGTCATGATGATGACCGTGTTGCGAAAATCCACCGTACGCCCCTGACCGTCGGTGAGCCGTCCGTCGTCCAACACCTGGAGAAGGACATTGAACACCTCGGGGTGCGCCTTTTCGATCTCGTCGAAGAGGACGATGGAATAGGGGCGGCGCCGCACCGCCTCGGTCAGCTGCCCCCCCTCCTCGTAGCCGACGTACCCCGGAGGCGCGCCGATGAGCCGGGCCACCGTGTGCTTTTCCTGGTACTCGCCCATGTCGATGCGGACAATGGCCTGGTCGTCGTCGAAGAGAAACGCCGCCAGGGCCCGCGCCGTCTCGGTCTTGCCCACCCCCGTGGGGCCGAGAAAGATGAAGGAGCCGATGGGACGGTTGGGATCGGAGAGACCGGCCCGGGCGCGACGCACGGCATTGGCCACGAGGACAAGGGCGTCGTCCTGGCCCACCACTCTTCCTTTGAGGCGCTCCTCCATCTTGATGAGCTTATCCGACTCGGCCTCCAGCATGCGCTGCACGGGTATACCGGTCCACTTGGCGACGATTTCCGCCACCATGTCGGCATCAACCTCCTCGGGGAGCATCTTCCCTTCCTTCTGTCGCTCGGCCAGCTCCTCGTTCTTCGCGGCGATCTCCTTCTCGATGGCCGGGATCTCGCCATATTGAAGCTCAGCGGTACGCGTCAGGTTCTGCTCCCGCTCGGTTCGCTTCGCCTCCTCCTTCTTCTCCTCCAGCTGCTGTTTCAGGCTGCTGATGGCGTTGATGATGTCCTTCTCTTGCTGCCATTGCCCTTTGAGCCGGGCAGACTCGGCCTTGAGGGATTCCAGCTCATCGGCGATCTTGCGCAGACGCTCCTCGGCGTGGGGATCGTGGCTTTCCCTGAGAAGGGCCTGCTTCTCGATCTCCAGCTGGATGATGCGGCGCTCGATCTCGTCGATCTCGGTGGGGAGGGAGTCCACTTCGATGCGCAGCCGCGAAGCCGCCTCGTCGATAAGATCGATGGCCTTGTCGGGAAGAAAGCGGTCGGTGATGTAACGGTCGGAGAGGGTGGCCGCGGCGATGATGGCGTTATCCTTGATGCGGATGCGGTGGTAGTTCTCGTAGCGCTCCTTCAGCCCCCGGATGATGGCGATGGTGTCCTCCACGGAGGGCTCACCCACAAAGACCTGCTGAAACCTGCGCTCCAGGGCCGCGTCCTTCTCCACGTACTTGCGGTACTCGTTCAACGTCGTGGCGCCGATACAGTGGAGCTCGCCCCGGGCAAGGGCCGGTTTCAGCAGGTTGGAGGCGTCCATGGCCCCTTCCGCCGCTCCGGCACCGACGAGGGTGTGGAGCTCGTCGATGAAGAGGATCACCTGCCCCTCGGACTTCTCCACCTCCTTCACCACCGCCTTGAGGCGGTCCTCGAACTCGCCCCGGTATTTGGCCCCCGCGATGAGGGCGCCCATGTCGAGGGCGCAGAGGCGCTTGTTTCTGAGCGTTTCGGGGACGTCGCCCGACACGATCCTCTGGGCGAGCCCTTCGACGATGGCGGTCTTGCCCACCCCCGGCTCGCCGATGAGGACCGGGTTGTTCTTGGTCCGCCGGGAAAGGACCTGGATCACCCGGCGGATCTCGTCGTCACGGCCGATGACTGGGTCGATCTTTCCTCGCCGGGCAAGATCGGTCAGGTCCCGGGCGTACTTGGCGAGCGCCTGGTACTTGTCCTCGGGACTCTGGTCGGTCACCCGCTCCCCGCCACGCAACTCGGCCAGGGCGCTCAAGACCGCCTCCCGGGAAACGCCGCTGTCGCGCAGTGCCTGTCCTGCCCCGCTCCCCTTCTCCGCCAGGAGCCCGAGCAGGAGATGCTCGGTGGAGACGAACTCGTCCTTCATGGTGTCCGCCTCTTTCTGCGCATTGTCCAGGGCGCGGTTGAGCCCCTGGGAGAGATAGATCTGAGCGTCGCCGCTCACCTGCGGGAGCTTGGCCAGAAGCGTCTCCACCTTTCCCCGCACGAAGGAGGGATTGGCGCCGATCTTCTGGAGAAGCGGGGAAACGAGACCTCCTTCCTGATCGAGAAGGCCAAGGAGCAGATGCTCCGGCTCGATGACGCTGTTGTTGCGGGAGCTGGCCATTTGCTGGGCGGCGGCCAGCGCCTCCTGGGTCTTTATGGTCATTTTTTCGGGCCTGATCATGGGGGAAACTCCTTTCGTCTCTACGCATCCTCGCACGGTGCTAGTGAAATGATAGGTACGCCCCCCGTGAGAGTCAAGGCGGCCAAATGAGAATAATAGCGCGGCCTTTCCCGTTCACCGTCTCTCCTGTGCAAACCTTGCTCCCCTGTTCAATAGGCAAAGCTTAAGCCTTCACCGTCCCCAAAGCCCGCCTCTTATCCTCCTGTTCAACTCCTGCACAGCACAGACCAGTCTCCACAAGAAAATAATCTATAGTTTTCGAGCTCTTACAACAACTTACAGTTGGTACGCTTCTCGTAATGACAATGGCAGGACATGAAATTTCGGGAGGTGAACCATGAAACGGCTGCTTTTGCTCGGATCTCTCATCACCTTACTTACCGGATGCAGTGAGCTGAAGGTCATCGGGGGGGCTGCCCTCAACGAATTGAGTGCCGAAGCGATAGCAGTCAACGCCGGGCAGGAATTCATGCCCGAGTTCCGCACGAAGAAGCAGACCGAAAAGGCCATCCTCTTGGCCATGGTGGAGAAGAAAACGGCTGCCTGGGAAGAGAAGAAGCGGTTGGGGAAAAAAGGATTGTGGGAACAGTAGGGCTGGTTACGTGATGGCTTCGAGGGGACAAGCGCTCCGGCAGCGGCCGCACCGGTCGCAGCGCTCGGGGGTAGTGAGCCTTGCCGCCTTGCGCCTGCCGCTCTCTTCCAGAGTGAAGAGCCGGTGCGGACAGGCAGCAACACATCGCCCGCAGGCACTGCAGCGCTTTTCGTCAACGCGGGGAAGGTCGGACAACGGCATGGTCAGAGTTTGAGTTCCAGCTGTTTCCATACGGTGCGTTTAATGGTGGGCCGGGGATAATAGCGTGGGCAGGAGGCAACGACGGCCGCTGCCGCCTGTTTGCACGGGCGGCGACAGGAAAGACAAAGCTTGTTGGCAGCGGATGGTTGCTTTTTCATGGGGCAAACCTGCGGGGGCGCATTGGCGTGCGCCCCCGCGTCATTTACGCGATCTTGTGCAGCCAGCCGAAGGTGTCGGCAATGGAGCCGTACTGGATGCCGGTGAGCGTGTCGTAGAGCTTCTGCGTCAGGCGACCGACTCCGCCATCGCCGACCTGTGCTTCTTCCCCCTTGAAGCAGAGGGCTCCCACAGGAGTCACGACGGCGGCGGTGCCGCTGCCGAAGGCCTCTTTCACCTTGCCGCTTCGAATGTCAGCCATGAGCTCGTTGATATCGATCGGGCGCTCTTCCACCTTGAAGCCGAGGGTCGGGGCCAGTTTGAGCACCGAGTCACGGGTAACGCCGTTGAGAATGGAGCCGTTGAGGGGGGCGGTCACCACGCGGTCCTCGTAGGCGAAGAACATGTTCATCGCCCCCACTTCTTCCACGTAGCGGCGATGCACGCCGTCGAGCCAGAGCACCTGGTCGTACCCCTTCTTCTTGGCATCGAGCCCCGCCTTGAGTGAAGACGCATAGTTCCCGCCGGTCTTGGCCTCGCCGGTGCCGCCGGGGACGGCGCGCACGTACTTGTCCTCCACCATGATCTTCACCGGGTTGAAGCCCGACGCGTAGTAGGCGCCCACGGGGGAAAGGATGACGTAGAAATAGTAGTGGTCGGAGGGTTTCACGCCAAGAACCGGCTCCACCGCAATCATGGTCGGCCGAATGTAGAGGGAGGTCCCGGCCGAGGTGGGAATCCAGTCGCTCTCAAGCTTCACCAACTGCTCGACCCCCGCGAGGAAGAGCTCCTCGGGAACCTCGGGCATGCAGAGCCGCTCGGCCGAAAGGTTGAAACGGCGGGCGTTCATCTCCGGCCGGAAGAGGGTGACGGTGCCGTCCTCCCACTTGTACGCCTTCAGCCCCTCGAAAATCTCCTGGGAGTAATGAAAGACGAGGCAGGCAGGATCGAGGACGAAGGGAGCGTACGGCTCGATGCGTGCGTCGACCCACCCCTGGCCGGCTTTCCATTCGACGATGAACATCCTGTCGGTGAACATCCGGCCGAAGACGAGCTTCGAATCGTCGGCGAATTTTGCTTTTTTCTTTTCCGCGGGAAGGGGAAGAACCTTGATTTCCATCTGGTGCGACCTCCGTTTTTTCGGCGCCATGCGTCGGGATAAATGAGAGCTTCGAAAGAACGTCAGGATTGATGACGACAACAAGCGGCACGACAAAATGACGGCATTCCTGTCAGTTATGATTAGCATATAACAAGGCACAGGGGCAAGGGTTTTCGGCCGGGCGAAAACTTTTTCCTTACGCAAACGTCATCCGTCGAGACAGCTTGTCCGCGTCCTTCTCCCGCAGAGTGAACGGCATGGGCAAAAATCTGCCCCTCCCCCCTTGAAAAAATTTAGTGCTGCTGTTACATTATTAGCACTCGGAAGAGTAGAGTGCTAACAGCATCAGTCACGCAAGACAGGAGGCACAAGCAGATGGCCATGACGTTACCCGTTGTAGCCGACAGTCTCACCCTGTATCTCCACGAAATCAAGAAGTTCCCGATCCTCTCCGCCGAGGAGGAAATGGGACTGGCAAAGAAACTTTATGACGAGAAGGACCTGGAGGCGGCCCACCGGCTCATCACCTCCAACCTGCGCTTCGTGGTGAAGGTCGCCGCCGAGTTCCGCCATTACAACCTGAAGATGCTCGACCTCATCCAGGAGGGGAACATCGGCCTCATGATGGCAGTGAGGAAGTTTAACCCCCACAAGGGCTT
>DATDMX010000423.1:0-2622 GCA_036518575.1 Geobacteraceae bacterium
GGATCTCCTCCCCTTTGAGTCCGTCGGGGTAGCCGCTGCCGTCGTAGCGCTCGTGGTGGTGGAGGATGCCCGGCAGCACTCCCTTCAACTGCTCGATGGGGGCGAGGATGGCAACCCCCTTCTCGGGGTGGAGTCGCATGGGGGGAAACTCGTCGTCGGCGAGAAGGGCCGGCTTTTCCAGGAGCGCTTCGATCACCCCGATCTTGCCGATGTCGTGGAGGAGGCCCCCGAGCCGCACTTTTTCCACCGTCTCCTCGGGGAGCCCCATTTCCTGGGCGATGGCGGCGGCGTAATGCATGACCCGCTCCGAATGCCCCTTGGTCCAGGGGGACTTGGCGTCGATGGCGTTGGCAAGGCTTGCCACGGTACCGATGAACAGGGCGCGCATTTCCTCGTAGAGCCGGGCGTTTTCCAGGGCGACTGCCATCTGGGCGGCTATCTTCTCGATGGTGAAGGCGTCCTCTCTCACGAATTTACCTCGTCTCGTGTCGCCGAGGAGGAGGACTCCCTTGGTCCTTTCTTTACTAATGAGGGGAGTGGCAAGGTGGGAGGCAATGCCTGCCTCCGCAAGCTTCCGGTCGAGGAGTGGCAGGCGTTTTCTGCTCCCCAGGTCGGCGATGTAGCGGCTTTGCCCGCTTTCGTAGGCTGCCACCGCGAGGCTTCTCCGTCGTAAGGTGCTTCCGGGGCGAAGGGCCTCGGGGATGGCGACCTCTTCCGCCCGGCAGGCGGTCACCGTGAGCCCCTCCTTTTCCTCCACGAGGATTGCCGCCAGGTCGGAGTGGACCACCCGCTCGATGCTTTCCATGGCGGTGTCGATGATCTTCGCGGGGCTGAGGGAAGAGGAGATCGCCTTGTTGATTTCGTCGAGGGAGAGGATGACGTCGATGCGCTTTGCCACCTCCACCGACATGTCGAGGGATTCGTCGAAAAGACGGATATGGCTCACCACGAGCGCCGCATGGGAGATGAGCTCCCGGATGGCGGCCACCTTTTCCGGGGAAAGCGGGGGAGTGTTCGCTCCCCGGGCGATGAAAACCACGCCGATCAGCTGGTTGTGCACCATCATGGGGAGGGCGTGGATGGAGAGGGTCGTGAGTATCCCGCGCAGCTCGACGGGGAGATAGTCGGCATTGCTCGTGGAGGTGAAGAGGACGTATTTGCGCTTGCGCAGAAGCGTCTTCAGGAGGCGGACCCGGTCGGGCTGGAGGGGGAGATGCCGGAAGAAAGCGAAATAGCGGGAGGGGAGGCCGTAGGCGAGGACGGGGGCGATGTCGCGTTGCTCGCGGTCGAACAGGTAGACGGCAATCCAGCGGCAGGTTCCTTCACGTTTCAGCTGGCGGGCCAGTCCCTGCAGGACGGCATCCACGTCGGCCAGGCGGGTGAGCCTCTGCGCCGGCGTGAGGATGGATTCTTCATGCGGCATGTGTTCCTCGTCAATCGGTTGGCGGTCCCCACGTGCCGGACCGGGTGCTTACCAAATTAAACCATAAAATGGACCGCTGGCCAGAGTGCTTGCCAATAACGGGTTTTTTTATTAGTATTGCCACTTACCTTTTCTGCCCGGCAGGGGTAGTGAATAAACGAGGGTCGGAGCGATTCGGCCGTGCCGGGCAGATGGTGAGATGCAAGTCTTGAGGAGGATTTTGGATGGGACTTCTTGCAGGAAAAAAAGCACTTATCGTCGGCGTTGCCAACGAGAAGAGTATTGCCTGGGCCATTGCCGAGGCTTTTAAACGGGAAGGGGCGGACCTTGCCTTCACCTACGCGGGCGAGGCGCTCGAAAAGCGGGTCGTCCCGCTGGCGCAGAGCGTGGGATCCGAGCTCATCCTGCCGTGCGACGTACGAAGCGATGAAGACATAAAGTCGGTCTTCGACCAGATCGGCAAGGCGTGGGGAGGTCTGGACATCCTCATCCACTCGGTGGCCTTCGCCAACCGTGAGGATCTGAAGGGCTCCTTCCTTAACACGAGCCGGGAGGGATTTGCGACGGCGCTCGACGTCAGCGCCTATTCCCTCATCGCCCTTGCCAAGGAAGCCTGCCCCCTCATGCAGGGGCGCGAGGGGAGCATTCTTGCCATGACGTATTACGGCGGCCAGAAAGTGTTCCCGAGCTACAACGTCATGGGGGTCGCCAAGGCGGCGCTGGAGGCGAGCGTACGTTACCTCGCCGAGGCGGTTGGACCCGACGGCATCAGGGTGAACGCCATTTCCGCTGGCCCCCTGAAGACGCTGGCTTCCGCCGGCGTGGGCGGGTTCAACTACATTGCCGGCCATGTGGCGGAGAAGGCACCGCTCAGGCGCAACATCACCCAGGAGGATGTGGCCGGCTCGGCCCTCTACCTCTGCAGCTCCCTTGCCCGCGGCGTCACCGGCGAGATCCACTTCGTCGACAGCGGCTACAACGTCATCGGGCTGTAACGAATAACGGGGCGGACGGTGTCCGCCCCTCACGAAAGGCCCTGCCATAAAACAACTCCACGGCAACCTTACAGGGTTAAAACCGAGCCAGGTCAAGGCGCTGGAGCGTCTCTACCGCCGCCGCGTCCCCCCGAGCGAGGTGGTGCACCTTGAGCTCGCCCGTGAGATGGCCTCCCTCTCTCAGGAAATTCGGCGCCAGATCGG
>DATDMX010000424.1:0-6003 GCA_036518575.1 Geobacteraceae bacterium
GGGCTGTGTAACGGTTTCGGCGCCACCCGAGGCGGTCATTGCAGCTGCCCTCGATGGCTGCAATGCCACGCTGGCAAGCTTCAGACCCGGCGAGCGGGTGGTGATCGTCACCTCGGACATCACGCGGTATACCGGCAGCCACATCTACCTGCCTCTCCTCGTCGAGCGTTTGAATGCCGCGGGAATACCCGATCGTGACATTGAGATCGTGATCGCTCTCGGCATTCACCGGCGGCAGACGGAGCACGAGCATCGCAAGATCGTCGGCACCCTTTACGGCCGCATCCGGGTCGTCGACCACGACTGCGACGATCCGGGAAAGCTCGTCTATCTCGGCCGGACCTCGGGCGGCATTGATGTCGAGGTGAACCGCAGCGTCGCCGAGGCCGACCGGGTCATCCTGACCGGCACCATCGGGTTTCATTACTTTGCCGGTTTTGGTGGCGGGAGAAAGAGTATTCTTCCGGGGGTGGCGAGCCGAGCCAGTTGCATGGCAAGCCACTTTGCCGTGCTCAATCCGGGTGAGGGGACGGGGAAGAACCCCCGCGCCACGACCGGCGTTCTCGACGACAACCCGGTCCATGATGCCATGGTCGAGGCGTGCGCCATGGTGGCGCCCGCTTTCATGCTCAACACGGTCCTTTCCCCGGAGAAGGAGATTGTCGCCGCCTTTGCCGGCGACTGGCGGGAGGCGCATCGGAGCGGCTGCCGTTTCTACGGCGACCATTTTTCCTATCCCCTGCGCGAGCGGGCCGATCTCGTGGTCGTCTCGTGCGGCGGCTATCCCAAGGACATAAACTTCATCCAGGCACACAAATCGATGGAGTACGGGAGCCAGGCGCTGAAAGAGGGGGGGGCGATGATTCTCCTTGCCCAGTGCCGCGACGGGTACGGCAATGCCACGTTCTTCACCTGGTTCCGTTTCAAGGCGCTCCCGGAGTTCGAGGCCGAGCTCCGACGCCGCTACGAGATCAACGGCCAGACCGCCTACTCCACCCTGCAGAAGGCCCAGCGCTTTCGGGTGATCCTCGTCTCCGACCTGCCTCCCGAGGAAGTGGCCACCATGGGGATGACCCCCGCGCGGAGCCTCGCCGAGGCAATGGCGGCGGCCGGGCACATGCTTCCGGCTGACTACACGACGTACGTCATTCCCGAGGGGGGGACGGTGCTCCCGGTGTATCGGCCAGTGTAAACAATTCACAGATTATGCGGATCGAAGCAGCTAGAGAAAGGTTTTGAGATGCTTGAATCACGAATACTCGACGAACTGAAGAGGATCGTCGGCGCTGACAACGTCGCCACCGACCGCCAGGACATGATCTGCTACGGTTACGATGCGACCCAGATGGAGTTTCTCCCCGATGCCGTCGTCCATCCCGCCTCGCCCGCCGAGGTGTCCAGCATCCTGAAACTCGCCAATGCCGAGGGTTTTCCGGTCTTTCCCCGGGGAGCAGGCAGCGGCTTTACCGGCGGCGCCCTGCCCAAGGGGGGGGGAGTCGTCCTCGTCACTACCCGCATGAACCGGATTCTGCGCATCGACACGGAGAACCTCATTGCCGAAGTGGAACCGGGTGTGGTGACCGAGCAGTTCCAGCTGGAGGTGGAGAAACGCGGTCTCTTCTACCCTCCCGACCCGGCCTCGCTCAAGTTTTCCACCCTGGGGGGAAACGTGGCCGAGAACGCCGGCGGTCCCCGCTGCGTGAAGTACGGCGTTACCCGCGATTTCGTCATGGGGCTGGAGCTTGTGCTGCCGACGGGCGAGATCATCCGGACCGGCGGGGAGACCTACAAGGGAGTTGTGGGGTATGACCTCACTCGCCTCGTCGTCGGGAGTGAGGGAACGCTCGGGGTGGTGACGAAAATCATCTTCAAGCTGCTGCCGCTCCCGGAGGCGAAGAAGACGATGCTCACCATCTTCGATTCCATCGACGGCGCAGCCAAGGCGGTCTCCACCATCATCGGCAACAAGATTATCCCGACGACCCTCGAATTCATGGACCACGCCACCCTCCAGTGCGTGGAGAAGCGGTTCAACCTGGGGATACCGGAGACGGGCCGGGCCGTTCTTCTCATCGAAGTGGACGGCGACCGGGAGCTCATCGAGAAACAGGCGGCGCGTATTCAGGAGCTCGTGAAGCCCCTCGGTCTCGTGGAGTGCAAGGTGGCGCGGGACGCGGCCGAATCCGAAGCCCTCTGGAAGGTGCGCCGGCTCGTGTCGCCCAGCTTGCGCGATGTGAACCCCACCAAGTACAATGAGGACATCGTCGTTCCCCGCAGCCGCGTTCCCGACGTCATCAGGAAGATCGATGCCATCGCCCAGAAGTACGCCATCCCCATCGTCAATTTCGGCCACGCAGGGGATGGCAACATCCACGTGAATGTCATGATCGACAAGGAAATCGAGGGGATGGAGGAGAAGGCCCACAAGGCCATCAAGGAAATCTTCCAGGCGGCCCTGGAGCTGGGAGGCACCATGTCGGGCGAGCACGGCGTGGGACTGGCCAAGCAGCCCTATATCCCTCTGGAGCTTTCTCCCGATCAAATCGGGGCGATGCAGGCCATAAAGCGGGCGCTCGACCCCAATAACATCCTCAATCCGGGGAAGGTGTTCCCGGTGGAGTAACGGGGACTTAGGGGGCTCGCTAGTCCCATAGGTCTCATGAGTCCCATTGAATCAACTGAAAGGCTGCCTATTTTGGATCCTTTGAAACGAGTCGAAGAAGAACTGAAGAAATGTGTCAAATGCGGCGCCTGCCGGGCCCACTGCCCGGCCTTTGCCGAGTTCGGCCGTGAGCCGGCGGTGGCGCGCGGGAAGGTGGCGCTCGCCCAGCACCTCCTCAAGGGCGACATCGAGCTTGATGACGCCACCTATGCAGCCATGTCCAAGTGCCTGCTGTGCGGCAGCTGCGTGGACAAGTGCCCCAACGTCGTTCCCACCGATGAGATCGTCGTCGCAGCCCGACAGGCGCTGGCGGAGCGGCGGGGGCTCACCACCTTCCACAAGGCGGTGGGGCAGGTGATCCAGAACCGGCGCCGGATGAAGCTGGGCGCCCTGGCAGCCGCCATCCTCGGCCCCCTCTTTTTTCGCAAGGTGCCGGCCACCTCGGGGCTGAGACTCCGGTTTCCACTTCCCTTCGTGGGCGGAAAGCGTCATATTCCGCAGATTGCCCGCAAGCCGTTCATGGACCGCCACCCGGAAGTGATCCAGGGGGAGCCGGGAAAACCGCGGATCGTCTACTTCGTCGGCTGCATGACCAATTTCGTTTACCCCCAGATAGGCGAGGCGGCCCTGGCCCTCTTTCGCCACCTCGGCTGCACGGTGATCATTCCGAAGGACCAGGAGTGCTGCGGCCTGCCGGGAATGTCGGGTGGAGATATGGCGACCGTGAGGGCTCTGGCGGAGAAGAATCTCCGGGCCCTGGAGAAATACGAGGCGGACTACATTACCACCGCTTGCGCCACCTGCGGGGGGGCGCTTCACCGTTTCTACCCGCTCGTTGTCGGCAAGAGCGACCCCGCCCTGCGGGCCCGCCTCGACAGCCTGGCGGCGAAGACCGTCGATGCCACGGTGCTCCTGCAAAAGCTCGGGCTCAATCCCGCCGAAACCGGTTCGGGGGAAGCGGTGCGCATCACCTACCACGACCCGTGTCACCTGCGCACCCACGGGATCATGGCCCAACCGCGCCAGATGCTCGCAGCGGCCGGCGGCGTGGAACTCGTGGAAATGGAAGGGGCGGACAAGTGCTGCGGGCTGGGTGGCACCTTCAACGTCTACCACTACGAGAGCTCCCTCAGGATCAATCTCATGAAGAGTGCGGCGATCCGGGCGACCGGCGCCCGGGCCGTTGCCACCGGCTGCCCCGGCTGCATGATGCAGCTTGCCGACGGCCTGAAGCATGCCGGCGCCGCTACCGAAGTGGTCCACACCCTCGAACTGCTGGCGCGTCGTCTCCGCTAGCGGTCGCCGTCGATTGTCATTGAGATAGTAAGTCGTTTTAAAACATTTTTAGCCAAACTGAAAAAACGTTCACCTCTTGTTCCTCTTTTCTCGCCCGGTTCCCCGATCGTGGAACCGTTCTATCCCCACGCGCAAACCGTTGTTTCCTGGTCTTTTAGGTTGAGTAAAATTATTTTATTGACAATACAAGCCAAATTGTATATTTAAGCAGAAATAAAAATAGGTTCTATTTTATTGTTTTCCGGAGCAGTGGATGACCGATTACAATATCGGAGTAAAGATTAAAAAACTTCGCCTGGCGAAGAAACTCACGCTGCAAGCGGTTGCCAAGGAAACCGGCTTTTCGCCGGCCCTTATTTCTCAAATCGAGAACAACAACGTCTCTCCTCCCATTGCCACGCTCTCCAAGATAGCCAAGTTCTTCGACGTCAAGATCGGCATGTTCTTCACCGAAGAGGAAGAGGAATGCCGCTATGAAGTCGTTCGCAGGGGGGAGCGCAAGCAGATTCCCCGGGTCATTTCCCGCTCGGGAACCAGCCAGGGGTATTCCTACGAATCCCTTTCTTTCCGCAAGCAGAACAAGAAAATGGAGCCTTTCCTCCGTACGGTGACGGAAAAGGCTGCCGAAGAAAATACCTATAGTCATGATGGCGAGGAATTCCTCTTCATTATGAAAGGACTTGCTGAACTTCTCCTCGACAACGAGCGCATCCCGCTCGAGGAGGGGGACTGCGTTTATTTCGATTCTTCCCTGAAACACCGACTCCTCTCCAAAGACGGCAACGAAGTGCAGGTGCTGGCGGTCGTAACGCGCTGAGCACCATCGGTCAAGGACGGCTACATCCCCGGTGTATCTCGTGCACTCTTCCCTCGTCCTTTGTTGAAAATTCCTGATCTTTACCGCGCAAGGGCTATTCCGGGCCCTTTCGCGAAACGCTGGTAGTTCATTAATTCTATATGCAGGAGGGTTGGGATGAGGAGTATGAAATTCCGCGCAGCGCTGCACAATTCCACCGACCGGAAGGAAGGCGAATATGTCTGAAAAAGCAATTAAACCGTCACTGAAGAACCCGTTTGATCCGCCCGAGAAAGTCGAATTCACGATCCCGGGAGAAATTTCCCGCACGACCGGCCCGTACGAAGAGGCGATGCAGGAGGGGTACGACCTCATCCAGCGTCCCATCAAGTCGGTCAAGATCGAGCAGATTGAAAAGCAGCATTTCAAGAAGAGAATGACGGTCTGGGAGCGGCTCAAGGTCCTGTCGGACCAGGCTCCCAACGTGCTGTACCAGAACTGGGGCAAGAATCTCGACGGCGCCTCCCTCGTCACCGCCATCCTTAACATCGGCGGCCGGGACGTGGCCGTTTACGGTCACGATTTCACCGTCCGGGCCGGCTCCATCGACGCCACCAACGGGAGCAAGCTGGCCCGTCTTTTCAATATGGCGGGCGAGAAGGGCATTCCCCTCATCGGCATGAACGACTCCGCCGGTGCCTTCGTCCCGGCCGGGGTTGGCGGTCTCGACGGCTATGCCGAGGCGTTTACGGCGCTTCGCAAGATCAGCGGCGTGGTCCCGTCCATCATGTGCATGTTCGGCTTCAATGCCGGTGGCGGCTCCTACCTGCCGCGGCAGGGGAGCTTCGTCATCCAGCCCAACGAAACCTTCTTCGGCCTTACCGGGCCGGGAGTCGTGAAGAGCGTCCTGGGCGAGGACATCACCCCCGAGGAACTGGGTGGTCCCAAGGTCCACGGCAAGTCCGGCGTTGCCGACTTAACCGTGGCCGACGAGGTGGCGGCCCTGCGTACGTCGGTACGCCTCCTCTCCTATCTCCCCGACAATAACGGCGTGGGCGCTCCCTTCCAGGAGACGAGCGATCCGCTGAGCCGCAAGACCTGGGAGATCAACACGCTCCTCAAGAAGGAATTCAATTCGCCCACCGGCTTCAATACCCCGTTCGACGTCTCCATCATCATCCAGCAGATCTGCGACCACGGCGACTACTTCGAGATGCAGCCGACCCGGGCCCGGGAGGTCGTCACCGCC
>DATDMX010000425.1:0-11879 GCA_036518575.1 Geobacteraceae bacterium
CTGGCCGCGACCGAGCTCGCTGAGCGCTATTATGAAGGCTCCTATGCGCCTCTTAGCTTGCAGGAAGCCGTTCTGCTGTGCAAGCTCATGCTCCATCGATCGCTACGGGCAGGCACACCGGTCATCCGCATCGGCCTTCAGCCAACCGAAGAACTTATGGCACGTGGGACCATTGTCGCGGGTCCTTTTCATCCGGCCTTTCGGCAACTCGTGGAGGGGGAGCTTTGCTTCGACATGCTCGCTCTTCTTGCCGGCAGCCTCCGCTCCGGAGCCGAGGTGACAATCGGGTGTGCGCCGTCACGCTGCTCGGATGTCATTGGCCAGCGGCGCACCAACATCAAGCGGCTCCAGCGTCTGCATGACCTGCATGTGCGGGGAGTCGACGCCGACGCGGCACTATCACGGGAGGACATTGAAGTGTGGGGGGATAATTTTAGAAAAAGTGGCAATATCGTGCGTGATCTCATCTACGGACCCGAGGCTCTCGGTTATGTCTGAAGCGACGTTTCGCTCCGGTTTCGTCTCCCTCGTCGGTCGACCCAACGTGGGCAAGTCCACGCTGCTGAACCGTGTCCTTGGCGAGAAGCTTGTCATTACGTCTGACAAGCCGCAGACTACACGAAACCGCATCCAGGGAATCTGCAACACTGCCGGGGGGCAGATCGTCTTCATTGATACGCCCGGCATACATCGTGCCCACTCGCGGCTTAACAAGTTCATGGTGGAGACAGCTTTTTCCGCCCTGACGGGCGTGGACGTCGTCCTTCTCCTGGTGGACGCGACGGTGCGGCCGGAAAAGGAGGCCGCCGCCTTTGCCGAGATCATTGCGAAGGTCGAAGCCCCGCTTCTTCTCGTCATCAACAAAATCGACCTGTTGGGCCGCGACGAGCTGCTCGGGAGTATTGCGGCATACCGTGACATTCATCCTTTCAGGGAGATACTGCCGGTGTCGTCCGTGTCCGGCGATGGCGTCGAGCGCCTTATCGGTACGGTTCTCGGTTATCTGCCCGTCGGACCGGCATATTTTCCCGACGATATCCTCACCGATCTTCCCGAGCGGTTTATTGTCGCTGAGATTATCCGCGAGAAAGTGTTTCGTCTCACCCATGATGAGGTCCCCTATGCAGTGGCCGTGGTGGTGGAGAAGTTTTCGGAGCGCCCCGACGGCTCTCTCATTTCCATCTCTGCCACAATCAATGTGGAACGCCAGACTCAGAAAGGGATCATTATCGGGAGAAAAGGGGAGATGCTGAAACGAATTGGAATGCAGGCCCGCAAGGACCTGGAGGAATTGCTGCAAACGAAGGTGTTTCTTGAACTATTTGTCCGTGTCCAGAGTGAGTGGAGTGAGAGCGGCAAGATGCTGAAGGAGTTTGGTTACGAATGAAACCGATTGTTGCCATTGTCGGACGTCCCAATGTAGGGAAGTCGACCCTGTTTAATCGCCTCGTCGGCCGCCGCAAGGCCATGGTCGACGACATGCCCGGAGTGACCCGTGACCGCAACTACGGGAACGTGGATCGTTTCGATGCCCCCTTTATCCTCGTCGATACCGGCGGTTTTGAACCTGAAACCAACGATCGGCTTCTCCAGCAGATGCGGGAGCAGTCCCAACTCGCCATGGAGGAAGCGGACGTGGTCCTTTTCGTCATGGACGGGAAGGACGGACTGACGCCTGCCGACCGCGAGGTGGTTGAAATGCTGCGCCGGGTGGATAAACCGGTTTTTTACGTCGTCAACAAGGTGGATGGCGAACGGCAGGAGACCGGCATCGGCGAGTTTTACGCCCTTGGAGTCGGCAATCTTTTCCCGATCTCCGCCGAGCACAACCGAGGCGTCGGCGATCTCATGGACGAGGTTGTTCGTGCATTTCCTGTTGCGGCGACGAAGGTCGAGGATGAGGAGCTTACGAAAGTCGCCGTGGTTGGTCGGCCCAACGTGGGCAAGTCCTCTCTGGTGAACCGTCTTCTCGGTTTCGAGAGGGTGGTCGCCAACCCCACACCCGGCACAACGCGTGATTCCATCGACACTGTTTTTACGTGCAACCGCAAACGCTATCTCCTCATAGACACTGCGGGCATCCGGCGCAAAGGAAAGACCACGCAAAAGATCGAGAAGTACAGCGTCATGGATGCCCTGCGCAGTATTGAGCGGGCCGATGTCGTATTGATTGTCATTAACGCCGAGGAGGGGATAACCGAGCAGGATACTAAAATTGCCGGCTACGCCTACGAAGCCGGCCGTGCGTGCATTTTCGTCGTCAATAAGTGGGACGTTCTGCAAAAGGACAACTCCACCATCGGCGTTTTTGTCGACAAGATTCGTATCGAGTTCAAGTATCTGCCTTTTGCGCCGATACTGTTTGTGTCGGCCAAGAGCGGCCAGCGTATTGGCAAGATCATGGCTGAAGTCGATACCGTTATGGCACAGTATGACAAGAGGGTGTCGACTGCTGAGCTGAACCGCGCCTTCAAGGAGGCCACCGAGAAGCACCACGCGCCGCTGTTTCAGGGCAGGAGGGTCAAGTTTTATTACGCCACTCAGGTCGGCACCAGACCCCCCACGTTTGTCATCTTCACGAATCGCCCGGAGGGGATTCATTTCTCGTATGAGAGATACATCATGAATAAATTGCGGGAATCCTTTGATTTTTCAGGCACTCCCATTCGGCTTTTTTTCAAGGGAAGAGAGGGGCGAGAACGGCGATAAAGGAGCAATTTTCTTTACTTGAGCACTTCTATGGTTTATTATTTCGGAGTTTATATCTTTCCGCACATCGAGTGACGAAGTTATGAGTCTTGTCGGCAATCTGGAGGATCTTGGTCTGGGTGAAATACTCCAGATCGTAAGCCTCAGTCGGAAATCGGGAATTCTCACGTTGCGCAGCGGCAAGCGCGAAGGAGTTGTCGTTTTCCGTCACGGCCAGGTTGTCCGTGCCAAATCCAGCACCTATCAGCAGAATTTGGGCGAAGGGTTGCTGCACAAGGGGCTTATCGATCGGCCCCTGCTGAAGAAGGCCCTTGCCATTCAGGAAGAGGAGGATTTCAAGGAGCGACTCGGCACGATTCTCGTTAAACGATTCGGCGTCTCCGCGCAGGCCATTGAAGAAGTCGTGTGCGAGCAGATCGAAAACGTCGTCTATTCCCTCTTTGCCTGGGCAGAGGGGACATTCGATTTTGAGCTCCAGGACAGCGTGGAGGTTTCGGACAGTATCAAGATGGACCCGGTTCAGTTCATGCTTGATCAAGGCCTGAATCCCCAGTTTCTCGCCATGGAAGGATCGAGACTTCTTGACGAGCGTCGTCATCGCGGCGAAATCATCGATGAGGAAATGGGCGAGGAAGAGATAGCCCAGCCGACGGCAGAGGACCATGTCGACATCGATTTTGACCTCGTACACGCAGGGGAAGAAAATGTCGAGGTCGCTGGTATCGCCCCTGAGGAAAAGCGGCATCTCGTTCTCGTTGATGATGATGCCGTGACGTTGGACGTCCTCGCCGATCTCCTGACGGCCAACGGTTGGGATGTCACCTCCCGTGCCCGGACCGAAGACGCCCTCATAGCAGTAGACACGCTCTATCGTGGGGATAAGAGACCGACGGTGCTTGTTGATCTTATCATGCCGCGAATGGACGGCTCAGGGATACTGGGCGGGCTGGAGCTTCTGGAGTTGGTCAGAAGCAATTTCCCCGATCTTCCGGTTCTTGTGATGGCCGATTATCACAACAGTGATGCGGAGCGCAAGGTGCGGGGGATGGGGGTGGCCTTTCTCATGAAGCCCCGCAAGACCGAAATCTCCCTTGATGACGCCCGCCAGGTGTTCGGCAAGCGGCTCCTGGCAGAGCTGAAAAAAGTGGAAAGCGGGGAAGGACCGGCAGAATGGAGTGACCAGGTCAACATCGGCGAGGAGTTACGCCTCGAAATGGGAGAGGAGCCGGAGTCGAGCGTGGAACCGGTGGGACAGAGCACGGGCCTCTCTCTTCTGCGGGGAATGCTGGAGGAGCTCAATAATCCTTCCCTCGGTGGTGGTATTATTCTCCTCGTTCTTCGTTTTGCCTCGGAATTCATGAACCGTGCAGTTATATTTTTCGTGAAACGCGATGAAATCGTGGGCCTCGGGCAGTTCGGCATAGAAGATAGTGAGGGGCATGCCGACAGCAAGGTTCGCTCGATGCGTATACCGCGAGGCGAGGAAACGTTTTTCAGTACTGTTATCGAGTCCCTGGCCACCATGAAAGTCCTGCCGACGGAAAGTCGTTGGAACCGCTATCTTTTCGATCAACTCGGCGGCGGGACGCCGGAGGAAATTCTCTTGGGACCGATTGTCAGTGAAGGCAAAGTCGTGGCTGTGCTCTACGGGGATAACCTTCCCGAAAACAAACCGATCGGTGACACCGATTCGCTGGAAATTTTCCTTTCGCAGGCGGGACTTGCCATGGAGAAAGCTCTCCTTCAACGCAGGCTGAAGGAAAAAGGCCCGGAGGACGTGTGAAAAAGATACTGATTACCGAAGACTCGCCCACAATGCGATCTCTTCTGGTTTCAACCATAGAGTCTCTCGGTGACTACGAGATCATACAGGCGGCGAGCGGCTTCGAGGCCTTACGTCTGTTGCCGAGGTGGAAATTCGACCTCATAATCACCGATATCAATATGCCCGATATTAACGGTCTTGAATTGATCAGCTACGTCAAGAACAACCCCAACTACCGCTCCATTCCGCTGTTCATCATATCAACCGAGAGCAGCGAAAAAGACCTGGAAAAGGGACTGGCGCTCGGTGCCAATGAGTACATCGTTAAGCCCTTTGATCCCGTACAGTTGCAGCAGCTCATCCATAGGTACATCGGTTGACAAGGTGGTCTGCCGCGCTTCGGATAAGAGGTGGGCATTCTGAACTTAACCCGAATAGAGCCAGGTAAACTATGAGCGAAAATCACCCCCCCATCGGAAAAGCGGTTAAGGATTTTCTCGCTGAGGCCGAGGAAATAATCGACCAGTTAAGCATGAATCTGGTTGGACTGAGCGATTGTGCCGATTCAGGTGACTGCAACCCTGAGCTCATCAACTCCATCTTTCGCGGCGCCCATTCCCTCAAGGGACTCGCCGGAATGTTCGGTTTTACCGAGATAGGGGAATTGGCCCATAACCTGGAAAACCTCTTGGATTCCCTGCGTCTCGGCAAGCTGCAACTCGCCCCGCACGTGATGAACGTATTGTTTGATTCCATGGAGTTGCTCGGCGTACTCGTGCGTAATGCAGGAACGGGAAGCTCCGATCCTGAGGGAGTGGCCGCGGCAATTGCCAGGATCAACTCCTGCGCTACTGCGGAAGTGTATGAGGAAGCCGAATCTCCTTTGGCGCGGCTTGGCCTTCCGGAGAAGGTTCTCAACGCCCTTACCGAGTACGAGGAGCATCGACTTCTGGAGAACGTTACCAGGGGGAGAAGAATTTATTCGATCCTTGCTTCTTTCAACCTGGCCACCTTCGATCAGGACCTGGGGGAACTGACAGATATCCTGAAAAAAGGAGGGGAGGTCATCAGCACGCTCCCGAGTGTTGGTGGCGGGATAGAGTCGTCCATTGACTTTGAGATTCTCTTCGGGTCCGAAAAGAGCCCGGAAGAGATCAACGCTCTGATTGACCAGGATAACGTTACGGTGAACGTCTTGGGAGCGGCGGCAAACGCGCCCGCTCCAGAGATGGTAGAGCCGGCGGTGGAGCCGACTTCCGCCCCCTCTACCACGGGAGAATCGCTCGTATCGGCCAAGAGTTTCAGCCGTACCGTTCGCGTCGACATCAGCAAGCTCGACGAGCTGATGAACATTGTCGGCGAACTGGTGCTGTCTCATTCCCAGATCAGTGATCTTACGGGTCGCATGCGCCAGGATGGATTCTCGTCCCTTGCCATGGAACTGGGAAAAGCCGCCAAGGGGCTGGAAAGGAAGTTGACTGAGTTGCAGAAGGGGGTGATGGAAATCCGCATGATCCCCGTGGGACAACTCTATGAGAAAATGTCCCGTATTGCCCGCAAGATTTCGCGTGAGCAGGGCAAGGTTATCGACTTGAGACTTTTCGGTGCAGATACGGAACTCGACAAGCTCATTATCGAAGATATCTCCGATCCAATGATGCACATCATCCGCAACGCCATCGATCACGGCATCGAGTCGCGAGAGGCGCGGCTCAAGGCTGGCAAGGACGAAAAGGGTACCATCAGGCTGTCTTCCTACCAGAAAGGGAACCACGTCGTTATCGAGGTGGAAGATGACGGCCGGGGGATCGATATTGAAAAGGTTAAGAAGAAGGCCCTGGAAAAAGGCCTCATTCAGAGCATTTCAGCAATCTCCGACCGTGATGCGCTCGATTTGATTTTCCTGCCCGGGTTCTCCACGAGCGACAAGGTGAGCGAGATTTCTGGACGCGGTGTCGGCATGGACGTGGTGAAGAATAACATCGCCGCCGTGTCCGGCATGGTGGATGTGGAGACAAGTCTCGGGCTCGGCAGCAGGGTTATCATAACTCTTCCCATAACTCTGGCGATCATCAAGGCGCTTATTATTTCCACCGCGGGACGAACCTACGCCATTCCCATCACGTCCGTGCTGGAGACCATTCTCGTGGCCAGGAAGAATGTCCTGACCGTGGAACGCAAGGAAGTTATCCAGCTTCGTGAAGCGACGCTGCCCCTTCTCCATCTCGACCGGTTCTTTCAGATAGAGGACGGTACTGACCAGGAGGAAAGCTTTTTCGTTGTCGTAGTAGGCGCTGCGGAGAAGCGGCTGGGGATAGTTGTTAACGACCTTCTCGGGCAGCAGGACATTGTCATCAAGTCAATGGGAGAGACCTTCAAGGGATTCAGGGGCATCTCCGGTGCCGCTGATTTGGGAGATCAGCGTACCATTCTCGTGCTTGATGTAGGGGGCATTATCAACGAGGCCACGCGAGGAAGTGCCTAGGAGTCTCATGGTACGACGCACGATGCGAGAGGGCCATGATTTTGAGCTGAACCTGACATGTACCAAGTAGCCGGCATTTTTTCGTCGCACGTCCCACGGACACAACATGTATAAAGAGTTCTACAGCCTTCGGGAAAAGCCGTTCAGTAAAACGCCTGACCCCCGTTTTCTCTATTTGAGCAAGGGGCACCAGGAGGCTTTGGCGCGTCTCCAGTACGTCATCGAAGAGCGTGAACTCGCGTTGCTGACCGGCGACATTGGTTGCGGCAAGACCACCATCTCACGCGCACTCATGGATGCCATGGGAGAGGGGTATTTTTTTTGTTTCGTCATCAATCCGCGCCTTGGCCCAAATGAGTTTTTGCGGGCAATTGCCAGGGACCTGACGATTGCCTCGCCTCCCGAGAAGAAAGACGAGCTGTTGCGGGAGATAACCGAGACGCTCTTCCGCTTTCACGAACAGGGTGTTTGCCCTGTCCTGATCATCGACGAAGCCCAGATGATTCCCGACCGTGAGGTGTTCGACGAGATCAGGCTCCTGACGAATTTTCAGCTCGATGACCGGAATCTGCTCAGCGTTATTGTCATGGGGCAACCGGAGCTGCGTAAGATGCTGGCAGTACAGACGTATGAACCATTCCGCCAGCGCATTGCCATCAACTATCACCTGCAGCCGCTCTCGCTTGAGGAGACGCAGGAGTATCTCGATTTCAGAATGGAGGTGGCTGGCAGTAGCGCCGGTCTTTTCTCGCCGGACGCGATCCAGCGCATCTACGAGTTGTCTGGCGGAGTGCCCCGTCGGATAAATGTCATTGCAACCAATGCACTTCTTGAGGGATTCGGCAGGGATGCTGCGTGGATCGACGCCTCGATCATCGAGGAGATGACCCAAGAGTTGGTCATTTAGCGGATACGGGTACGTTATGAATCTGGCAGAAATACGAAAGAAAGCGAACAAGGACAAGGCCGGCTCTCCTGCTCCTGTCGTCACTGAGGAGGAGAAGCTGGCTCCTGCATTCGAGGTGGACGAGCAGGCCCCTGCGGAATTGCAGGAATGGACGATCCCTGACGAGGAAGAGAGCGCTCTTCCCGTGGAGCAGCCTTCCTGGACCGCATCGTCAGTACCCTCCACGTACGACCCGCTTGCGCTCATCATGGCCGGACGGGAAGGGGCTTTCGATGAGGAGGCGGTTGCAGCCGATACGGAAGCAGAGGGCGTTTCTTCCGCTTCCGAGGTTTTCAACGAGCTCCTCTGCTTTCGCGTATCTTCGGAAAAATACGCCATCAACATCCTGGAGATCAAGGAGATCATCAAACCCCGGGAAATCACGGAGGTCCCGCGTGTTCCTGCCTTCGTCTCGGGAGTATTGTCATTGCGCGGTATCATCATTCCCATCTACAACCTGCGTAAAAGACTAGGGCTTGCCCCGCTGCAGGAGTCACACAAGGAACGGATAATAGTCATCAAAAGGGGAGAAGAGTTTCGCGGCATACTCGTCGACGAGGTCATTCAGGTGGTGAGAATTGCCGCTTCCTCCATAGAGCAGCCACCGGCGGTACTCGATGGCATTGACAGGGAGTTCGTCAGCGGAATTGGGCGCCACGACGACATGATGCTCATTCTGCTCAATCTTGAAAAGATTCTCGATGTTAACCTCTTGTAACAAACGTAAAGGGGCTCGCTATGAAAAAAGGCAGGATACTTGTCGTAGAGGATGAAGAGAGTTTGCTTATGCTGGAGCGTATTCTTCTCTCGTCCAAGGGCTACAGCGTAACAGGCGTTATGGACGGCAAGGCCGCCCTGGAGGAGATTGCCGCGAATCGGCCGGATCTGGTCATACTCGACATCATGTTGCCGGAGATGGACGGTTTTGAAGTCTGTAAGCAAATCAAGGCGGACCCCCAGACGAGCGGTATACCCGTCGTCATGCTTACGGCAAAGAAGAGCAACCAGGATGTTACGCGCGGAATGCAGGTGGGCGCCGATGCCTACATCACGAAGCCATTCAAGTCTGCCAAGGTTATCGAAGTTATCGAAGGACTCTTGGGCAAGCAGTAAGTCGACAGATTCACTGGCGGCATAATGGAAAGGGACGGATTTCGTCCTTCAACGAACTACACGTGCTCATGTGGGTGATGCAATGACGGGTGACATTCAGGATATTCAGATTGCCTGCTTTCGTCTCGGCGATGATGTTTATGCGGTCGATATTATGCGGATCAAAGAGATCATCAGACCGCAAAAACTTACGAACCTGCCAAAGGCCCCAAGTTTTGTGGATGGAGTCATCAATCTGCGCGGCAGTGTCGTGCCGGTCATTGATTTGCGCAAGCGCTTCGACCTTCCGCCCCGTGCAACGGATCAAGCTACCCGCCTGCTGATCGTCAAGATGTCCGGACAGTCTCTGGGCCTCGTTGTCGATGATGTTACCGAAGTTATTACCATCCCCTTAAAGGATATAAAACCCCCCCCGCAAGTCGTCAAAGGTGTAGGGGGGGAGTACCTTGTTGGGGTCTGTCTGGCACGCGAGTCCCTCATCATGCTCCTCAATCTCGACAAGCTCTTGACCGTGAGCGAAGCAAATGAGCTCGGTCTTATGAATATTGCAGGCAAAGAAAGGGCACCGCTGTAGCGGTGCTGAGGGCTAAAGGATCATGTTAATCGTCTGTCCGGGATGTAAGACGCGTTTCAGTTTTGATGAGACAAAAGTGGGAACTGAAGCGGTCAAATTGCGCTGTAGCAAGTGCCAAGCTATTTTCAGGGTGGTGCGAAAAAGCGCTCCGTCAACTCCGCCCCCCCCGGCCCAGTCAGCGCAATCAAGCAGTTCGAATGCCGTTAAGGTTGTCGTGGCAAACGAGAGCGCGGCTTTTTGCACGGCGGTCAAGAAAGTGCTTGCGACCGAACCCTTCGATGTTTTCACCTATAACGATGGCAAGGAAGCTTTTGCCGCCATCGAAAATCTGAAGCCTGACGTTGTCCTCCTCGACGTTGCCTTGCCTTCCATGTATGGTTTTGAGATTTGTGAGGCGGTGAGAAAAAGTCCCGAGTTGTCCTCGATCAAGCTGGTACTCATCGCCTCCATCTATGACAAGACGAGGTACAAGAGATCACCAAAGTCGCTCTACGGTGCGGATGATTACATCGAAAAGCATCACATTCCCGATGCGCTGACGCCGATGATCTATCGTCTCGTTGCCGAACAGAAGCAACTCGAAACTCCGCAGGGGAAATTGCCCCCTCAGGAAGAAGCCACGGCGATGCCGCAGGAATTTACGGCTCAGGAACGTACTGCCCAGGAAGCGAGTCGGCGTGAGTTGAGGATGGATGAAGAGGAAGAAACATGCCCGGCGTCCCTGGCGTCGGCTCCGGAATTGTCCGACGCCCACGTGAAGGCAAAACGACTCGCCCGCATCATTGTTTCTGACATAGTTCTTTACAATCAGGCGAAAGTTGAAGAGGGGGTCAAGGGCGGCACATTTTACGAGCTTCTCGCCGACGACATCGGGGAGGGGCGATCTCTCTACGAGCGTCGGGTTCCTGAAGAGGTGCGGAGTGGCACCGCGTATCTGCAAGACGCATTCGAGGAGTTGATTGCTCGTAAGCGGCGTGAGCTCAATCTTTAGTGGGGCGGGAGTGACAGGGAGCAGATGGTGAAAGAACTGGAGATTTTGACTGAGCAGCTCCGATCGCCGGACGAGGAAACCCGCAGGCTTGCCGTTGTGGGGTTTTCGGGCTATCCGTTTGAGCAGGTGAAGGACGCCCTTTTCTCAGCCATGGGAGACGAGAGTTGGAGGGTCCGCAAGGAGGCCGTCGACACGCTTCTTGCCATTCCTTTCACCCCTGATATTGCAGAGGCTCTGATCCAGATGCTCCGCTCCCAGGATAACGCCGGCATGCGCAATTCTGCCGTGGAGACCCTGGAGCGCTTGGGTGGAATCGCTCTGCCGACCCTCAGCAGTTACATCGACGACGACGACCAGGATGTACGTAAATTCGTCATCGACATAATGGGGGTCGTTTGCGACCCTGACACGGTGCCTCTCTTGATCAAGGCGCTCTCTGACCCCGACCCTAACGTATGTGCGGCTGCTGCCGAAAATCTCGGCAAGATCGGTGATGCCAGGTCGATGCCTTATTTGCTTCGAGCTCTTGAAAAGCCTGAACTCTGGCTCAGGTATGCAATTCTCGAAGCGTTGAGCAAGATCGGGAAGCCGGTCCCTTTTTCCTCGGTGGCTCCGCTTGCAGGCGAGAACTTCTTGAAGAAGGCTGTTTTCGATTGCCTTGGGGTTATCGGTGATAGTGAGGCCATCCCCCTCCTTATCGATGGGTTGCAGGAACGGGCGCGAAGCAACCGGGAGGCGGCTGCCATCGCACTGATGAAAATAAAGGAGCGGCTTCCCCCAGATGCACTCCAGAGCTCCTTAGTGATGCCGTTGAAGAGCCTTGCCGGAACCACGGTCGTTGACGGGCTCGTGGCTTCGTTGGAAGCATCCGACAAAAGCTTGAAGGAGTCAATCGTAACGATCCTCGGCATGATCGGTGATACGCGAGCCATCGGTTATCTGCTCCATGGCTGTCGTGACGACAGGCTTCGCCAGCAATGCCTCGTGGCATTCAGAAATATGGGAGATGGGGGCATTAATTCTCTCCTGGAGGTGTTTTCGTCGGCGGATGATGACGAGCGTTGCCTTATTGTGTACGTCTGTGGCGAGCTTGGTTGCCGAGAGTGTGAGCCGCAACTGCGCGAGGGGATGCACGATCCCTATTACTTGTTGCGGAAGGTTGCGGTAATTGCCGCGGGCAAAATAGGGTTGACCGGAGTCATCGGGGAAATTGCCTATCTGCTCGACGATACCGAGCCTGAGGTCAGGGATTCGGCCATAGAGGTGTTGTCACGCTTTGCCAAGGAGGATGCCGAG
>DATDMX010000426.1:0-7819 GCA_036518575.1 Geobacteraceae bacterium
GGTGCGGGCGGACAGGTTCACGGTGCGCCTGCGTCTCCTGCCGCTCCTTGGCGGCAAGGTGGTGATCGGCTGTGAGGCGAGGATCGGCGGAGGCAAGGTGACGGCAGAGGTGCCACTCGTGGGCGGGGGTAAAATGACCGCCGACATCAAGAATCTTCGCCTCGAAGATGTTCCCTTTTTCCCGAGCGTCACCGGCGCCAAGGTGCAGGGGGGACTGACGGCCCAGGCAACCCTGCGGGGGCAAGCGAATGCCGCGGCCGGCGAGCTCAAGCTGGAAGTGAAGGCGGCCGAGGTGAGCGGTGTGAAGATCGGCGGGCTGCCCCTTCCCGATGCCACGTACCGGACCGTGCAGGGAATGCTCCGGGCGAGCGGCGGCAAGGTCGTCCTCGAAAGTTTTACCCTCGACGGGGAAGGGCTCTACGTGAGGCTAAAAGGGGATTTTCCCCTCACCATACCCGTTTCCGCGGCCCCCCTGAACCTCACCCTGGAGCTCATGCCGAAGCCCGATTTTCTCGACCGCCAGAAGTTCGTCTTCCTTCTCCTTACCAAGTATGTGACCTCGCCCGGCCATTACGAGATTCCCGTTCGCGGCACTCTGGGCAAACCGGCGGTGTTCTGATGAGCGGGCAACGGGAGGAAAGGGTGATCGTGAAGAAGCGTGCGGTGAGAAGAGATGAGCACTACTTTGCCACCACGGGCAAGGGACTGGAGGAGGTGCTCGCCGGGGAGCTTCAGCGCCTCGGTATCGGGGGTGTCACGGTGGAACGGGGCGGGGTCCGCTTCGGCGGCGGCGTCTCCGCCTGCTATCGCGCCAACCTCTGGCTCAGGACCGCGAACCGCGTCCTTCAGTCGCTGGCGGAATTCGCGTGTGCCTCGCCCCAGGAGCTCTACGACGGTGTGCGGACCATCCACTGGCCGTCCTTTATCACCCCCGACATGACCCTTGCCGTGGACTGTACCTTGCGCGACAGCGCCATGACCCACTCGGGCTTCGTGGTGCTCAAGACCAAGGACGCCATCGTCGACCAGCTGCGCGAGCACTTCGGCCGCCGGCCCAACGTCGATACGGCCGACCCCGACCTGCGGGTGAATGTCCATCTCGCCAAGGACCGCTGCAGCGTGAGCCTCGACACCTCCGGCACTCCTCTCGACCGGCGCGGCTACCGGCTGGCGCGCACCGAGGCGCCGCTACGGGAGAACCTAGCCGCGGCCATCGTACTGCTCTCCGGGTGGGATGGCACCACTCCCTTTGTGGATCCCATGTGCGGTTCCGGCACGATCCCCATCGAGGCAGCCATGATCGCCGCTCGCCGCGCCCCCGGTCTCAAACGTCCCTTTGCCTTCCAGCGCTGGCCCGGTTTCGCCGCCTCTCTCTGGCAACGGCTCGTGGCGGAGGCCGAGGCTGAGGCGCTCACCACGCTCCCGGTGCCGGTCTGGGGGTTTGACCGGGACGCTGCGGCGGTGCGGACGGCCAGGGAGAACAGCCGCCGGGCCGGCGTCGACGGCATCGTGGTCTTTGCCGCGGGGGAGTTGGACAATCTTTCCCCTCCTCCCCAGCCCGGGACCATAATCTGCAATCCTCCCTATGGTGCCCGGCTGGGGGAGCTGGAGACGCTGGTGGCGTTCTACCGGCGCATCGGCGACGTCTTCAAGCAGCGCTGTGCCGGATACACTGCCTGGCTCCTCGTAGGTGATCAGGCGCTTTCCAAGGAGGTGGGGCTCAGAGCCACGCGCCGCATCCCTCTCTTCAACGGTCCCATCGAGTGCCGGCTCCTGAAGTACGAGCTCTATAGGGGAGGAAAGGGATGAGCATCCTTGCCGCCATTGCCGAACGGAAGATTCAGGAAGCACTCAACCGGGGAGAGCTCGATGACCTCGCCCTCAAAGGGCAGCCTCTGCCGGTCGAGGATCTCTCCCTCGTGCCCGAGGAGTTCCGCATGGGGTACAAGATCCTCAAGAACGCCGGAGTCCTCCCCGAGGAGGTGGCAGCCCGCAAGGAGATCGTTACCCTCCAGGGGCTCCTCGATGTCTGCCGGGACGAAGAGGAGCGGCAGGCGGTCCGCCGCAGGCTCACCTTCCAGCGTCTGCGCTACGACATGCTCATGGAGGCGCGGGGGCGCACGAGCGCGTGGACCCAGTACGAAGGGGCGATCGCCACGAAGCTCGGGCTCTAAAAAGCTTGACAGCCGTCCTTGCCTCGCGTATATTTTACTTTCGCTTTTCGGGCCTATAGCTCAGTTGGCTAGAGCTACCGGCTCATAACCGGTCGGTCCCAGGTTCGAGTCCTGGTGGGCCCACCACCTTTAGTTTTTCAGGATGTGGGGATGCCCCTAAAGCGCCTGCTCAGACGAAATACGACCCATCCCGGGGAGAAAAAGAGTGCACACCAGACGGTGGCACTCTTTTTCTTTGGGACACGATGAATACGCCAAAAGTATCGGATATTGCCGGAATTATTAATAAAATGGCTCCACCCCGCTTTGCCGAGGAGTGGGACAACGTGGGACTCCAGGTGGGAGACGCCGCCTCGCCGGTCGACCGGATCATGGTGGCCCTCGATCCGACCCTGGGTGCGGTAGCAGCCGCCACCGACGCGCAGTGCCAGCTTCTCCTCACCCATCATCCCCTCATTTTCTCCCCGCTGAAGAGAGTCGTTGCCAGCGATGCCGTGGGTGCCGCGGTAACCCGTGCCATCAGGCACGGCCTGGCGGTCTTTTCCCTTCACACCAATTACGATATGGCCGTCGGCGGGGTAAACGACCTGCTGGCCGAGAAGCTGGGGGTTACTGCCTCGGCTCCCCTCAAGGTGGCAGCCCGGGAGGAACTGGTGAAGCTCTCGGTCTTCGTCCCTCTCGGCCATGAGGAAGGCGTCCTTGAGGAGCTCTTCCGTTTCGGTGCGCCCATCGGAAACTATCGCGACTGCTCCTTCCGCACCGCCGGCACCGGCACCTTCAGGCCTCTTGAGGGAGCCGCCCCCTTCGTCGGCGAGGTGGGGAAACGGGCCGAGGTGGAAGAGACGCGCGTCGAAGTGCTCCTGCGTGGCGACGACGTGGCCGCTGCCGTGGCAGCGCTCCGGAAAGCCCATCCGTACGAGGAGCCGGCCTACGACCTCTTCCCGCTCCTCAACCGGGGTACGGCGCGGGGCCATGGCCGGATTGGCGTCCTCGAGCACGCCACCACTCTCGACGCTTTTGCGGCGGCAGTCGGCAAGCGGCTTGATGCCTCAGGGGTACGCTACGTGGGCGATGGCGGGCGGAAGATTCAAAAGGTCGCCCTTTGTGGCGGGAGCGGCGCCTTCCTCCTGAGGGAAGCTCTCTACCAGGGGGCGGACGTTCTCGTCACCGGAGATGTGAAGTATCATGAGGCTAGGGAAGCCGAGGCCCTCGGCGTGGCGGTGGTGGATGCGGGCCATTTTGCCACCGAGCTGCCCATGGCGGCCGGTCTCGCCGCGAGTCTCGGGAAGGAACTGGCGACGCGGGGTTTCAGCGCAACAATAACGGTATTCGAGGGGGAGAAGGATCCTTTCAGCCATGTCTGAAAGGCCTTCTCCCTTTTCGTTTATTTATCAGCACGGGGAAAGGGGAATACGGTTTTGCAAAAGAATCTGAAGGTGCTCACGGAGTTGCAGGAGATCGACCTGAAAGCTGACGGCCTGCGGGGCGAAAAGGAAGTGGTGCTCGGGGAGATCGCTGCGCTGGAGCAGAAGCTGAACGAGGCAGCGGAGGCGGTTGCCGCCAAGAATGCGGAGCTCGAAACGGTTCAGGCGGAGAAGGATGACGTGGAGGCAAACCTGGCCACGGAAGTGGATAATATCGTCAGGTCCGAGGCACGGCTCAAGGAGATCAAGACCCAGAAAGAATACCAGGCGGTCTCCAAGGAAATAACGTCCGCCAAGAAGCTGAAGCAGGAGCTGGAGGAGCAGGCGCTCCAGAAGCTTGCCCGCGCCGACGAGATCAAGGGTGAAATCGCCGCGATGGAGGCAGACCTCAAGGCCCTGGAGGAGAACTCCGCCGCCCGTAAAGCCGACCTTGACGCACGGGTGGGCGAGCTGGATGCAGCGATCGCCACTGACAACGCAGCCCGCGAAGCGGCCGTAAAGAGTCTCCCTGCTTCGGTGATGAAGCGCTACAACACGCTGCGCGTGCAACGGCGGGGGATCGCCGTCGTCGAGGCCCGCGACGGCTCGTGCCTCGGCTGCAACATGCAGCTGCCGCCCCAGCTCTACAACTCCCTTTTCCGGGGAGACGACCTCATCACGTGCCCTCATTGCCAGCGGGTGCTGGTGCTGAAGATCGAGGCACAGGGGTAAGAAGAAGACAGCTTGGTCGAAGTAGACCTGATGGCCGCTGCCCTCCACGGAGGGGAGAGGAAAGTCCGGGCTCCACAGGGCGTGGTGCTGGATAACGTCCAGCGGGGGCGACCCCAGGGAAAGTGCCACAGAGAGAAGTCCGCCTGCCAAAGCTTCGGCGAGGGCAGGTAAGGGTGAAAGGGTGAGGTAAGAGCTCACCGGGTCCGGCGGCGACGTCGGATGCCAGGTAAACCCCACCAGGAGCAAGGCCGAATAGGGAAGCGTTAAGGACGGCCCGTCCGTGCTTCCGGGTTGGCTGCTTGAGGCCGTTGGTAACGGCGGTCCTAGAGGAATGGCCATCGCCCGTGCGGGGGAGACCCCGCACGGGAACAGAACCCGGCTTATGGGCTGCTTCGACCAAGCTTACATTTAACAGGCTGTTGACGATCACGAGAAGACGCTACGTGCCGGAGAGAGTGTTGACGGACAGGGAGTTGTGGGAGCGGGGCGTTGCGGTCGTGAGTAAGGAATACGCGGCCCTTGCTCCGGACCGGCGCGATGCTCTCTTGGCGACGATCCGGGCCATCAAGGCCGCGAAGGAAGAACTTCATCGCCTCGCCGACAAGGTGGATTGCGGCGGGCTGTGCGCCACCTGTGGCGGCGCGTGCTGCGCTACGGGAAAGTATCATTTCACGGTGGTGGATCTTCTCGTTCTTCTGGCGTGCGGGGAAGACCTCTTCTCACCCCGTTTCGAAGGCGGCCGCTGCCCCTACCTTGCGGATAGCCGCTGCCTCATGGCCCCCCCGTTCAGGCCGTTCAACTGTATCACCTTCATCTGCGACATGGTGGAAAGCCGTCTCCAGCCCGAGGACCGGGAGCTCTGCCTGCGGCACGAAAAGGAGCTGCGTTCGGGCTATGCCGAGGTGGAGACGCTTTTCGCCGGCCGTTTCATGCACGGGCTCCTCATCAACAGCGAACGGTACGTGAAGGGCGTCAGGGCCGGCATTCTCGGCGGCGCTTGAAGCTTTCGGAGGACGCGATGGCAGCATTACACGATCTGGTCCTGGTGCATATCGACAACCAGCCAGGTTTTTTCGCCCGGGTGGAAGATATCTCACCCGATGTCAAGCCGGGGTGGTGGCAGGTGAAACTCCTCGTTCTCACGTTGCCGCTGCAGGTTTATACCTGGATCCTGGACGAGAGCCAGATCGAGGGAGCGCCGTTCACCATGGGGGGGACGCCGGTGCGGCTGGAGAAGGTGGTTTCGCCTCTGCCGGCGACGGAACCGGAGGAGCCCGCTGACGGCGCCTCCGAAAAGACGGCCGGGGCTAAAAAGGGAGGGGCGAAGGTGGTCTCTCTCCTGGAGCGGAAGAAGGAGAAATAACAATGCCCGGAAGCGTTGCCGCTTCCGGGCTTTTTAGTGGTGTTACCTCGAGATTCTTTATCCTAATTCGTCGGTGAAGATTCCGCGGTTTTCTTCATTCTGCTCCTTGAGGGGCCAGAAGGAAGATTACCCGTTTCGTCTCCCCTCTTATGAGGTTTTTTACGCCCATGACGAATGGAATATGAACGGCATTCCGCGTCATCTCGGGTAGCATCACATCCCTATTTCTCTGATTTCACTATACGCTTTCGGGGCGATCGTGTCAAAAACGACCCGGCTGCAATGCCTTGCCGGCAGCCGTTTTCCGGTCGCTGAAAAAATCGGGAAGTTTTTACGGGGGATCTGACTCGTGACCATACAGCCAACACCGAGTCGCCTGGCCATGGCCGGGCGTCTTGCCATGGTGAGCGCCCTCCTTGCGGTGCCCTGGTTCATCCTCACGTTCGCCCTCGACGAGAAGGCCGGCGAGGCGGTCCGCCTCATCCAGTTCATCGTCCTCGTGGTCGGCACGGGGCTCCTCATCTTCCTCATGACGACCCTGAGAATACTGCTGCGCCAGGGCTTTGCCTACCGGCGGGCCGACGCCCCCATCGTGCTCCTTGTCACCGCAAACGTGGCATCGGCACTGATGGGGGGCACTGCCATTCTGTTTCCGGAAGCCGGACGTTTCCTCGACATCGCCGGCCTTGCTCTCGTCGTCGCCACGGGAGCAGTGCAGATTCTCTTCGGCGTGAGGCTTCTCCGTCTCCCCGACAACCTGCGGGGAATGCTCAGGCCCTTTTGCTACCTGAACATCGCCACGGGCGTTCTCCTGACGACGGTCCTCCTCCTTCCTGTCGGCGTGGTGACGAGCGCCATCGCCGATGTCATGCTCGGTACGATCTTTCTGCAGGCTGCGCGAGAGGCAACAGAGAACGAGACGAAAGGAAACGCATGAACCACGTGAAGATATCGGCCCTCGACCGGGCCATGGCGAAAATATGCGGAAGCTGCCCCGTCTGCCGGCGTGCCCGGGCACGCCAGAAGGGCGTCTCCTTTCTCCTCGTGCAACGGGTCGAGGCCCGTGTCTGCCCCTTTTGCCGCGCCTACGAGAAGGTGCACGGCAAGAAGGCCCACGAACCCGCCTAATCCGCTCCCGTCAGCGACGAGCCGACGGTGCCCTTCAGCATTCCCCGAACCCTGACAAGCCGGTACCGCGGCCTGACGGGGTTCCCTCCCCTTCGTTATTTCTGCATAACTCCCCGTTTTCCATGTCATTGGGCCAGCTGCAAAACGCCGGTCATCGGGTATACTTAGTCTGCGACTGCCAGCTAAGGAGGAAACCCATGGGCGACACCATTTGCGACCTGACCACGAAACACTGCCAACCCTGTGAAGGTGGAACCCCTCCCCTGGAGAGGGAGGAGGTCGAGCGCCGGCTCCCCGACGTGCCCGGGTGGGAAGCGGCGGACGGCGCCATTACGAGGCGCTTCGAGTTCAAGAACTACTACCAGACCATGGCCTTCGTCAACGCCGTGGCCTGGATAGCCCACAGCGAGGACCACCATCCCGATATGGAGGTCTCGTACCGGGTGTGCCGCGTGCGTTACTCCACCCATGCGGTGGGGGGACTGTCCGAAAACGATTTCATCTGTGCAGCCAAGGTGAACGCTCTTCTTGTCTGACAGTTTCCTGTGGAGGTGCGCATGAACCACTACGACTATCTCATCATCGGTGCCGGGATGGCGGCCGACGCGGCGGTCAAGGGGATCCGCGAAATCGACCCGGAGGGGACCATCGCGGTCATCGGCATGGAGCCCCATCCTCCCTATGCTCGTCCTCCCCTTTCGAAGAAACTCTGGCAGGGGAAGCCCTTCGAGAGCATCTGGCGCGGCACGGAGACGCTCGGCGTCACCCTCGTTCTCGGCCGGCGGGCCGAGGCCCTCGATGCCGCGAACCGCAGGGTCCGTGACGACCGGGGGGGATTGATCCACTACGACAAGCTTCTCCTCGCCACGGGCGGCACACCCCGCCGCCTTCCCTTCGGCGGTAAGGACGTCATCTATTTCCGCACCCTCGACGACTACCGGCAGCTGCGCACCCTTGCCGACGACGGCGGGCGGTTTGCCGTGATCGGCGGCGGGTTCATCGGTTCCGAGATCGCGGCG
>DATDMX010000427.1:0-3049 GCA_036518575.1 Geobacteraceae bacterium
CGGGGATCGCCGCTGCGATCACGATCATCAAGGACGATTTCGAGCCGTCCGACCCGCGGACGGAGATCGTCAACGAAGTGCTCGAACAGATCAAGCGGCTCGACAAAACGGTCAACGATCTCCTCTTCTTCGGCAAGCCGACTCAGCCCGAGCCAACCTTGACGAGCATCAACAGCATCCTGAAGAAGACCCTCATGTTTGCGTCCCAGCACCGCAGCGGCAAGAACATCGAGAAGGTGCTCGACCTGCAGGACGATCTCCCCAACGTCCACGTGGACCCGAAGCAGATCCAGCAGGTGTTTCTCAATCTGATCCTGAATGCCCTTCAGGCCATGCAGAACGGCGGCGTACTGACGCTGAAGAGTTCCCTCGAAGAGCGGAACGGCTCCAGCTGGGTCAGGGTGGACGTTGCCGACACCGGGCAGGGGATACCGCCACAAATACTGGAAAAGATATTCATTCCATTCTTCACGACAAAGGCCCAGGGAACGGGGCTTGGCCTGGCCATCTGCCACAAGCTCATCACCCAGCACGGAGGCTCGCTGTCCGTTGCGAGCGAGGATGGAAAAGGAACCGTATTCACCGTGAACTTGCCAGCTTCTTTGGCCCTGCCGGGCGAAGAAGCCTCCACTCGGATATAAAGGAGACTGTATGAGAAAGATCCGCATTATGGTGGTGGATGATGAGCACCTCATCCGCTGGTCTCTCGAGCAGAACCTGAAAAAGCAGGGCTATGACGTGCTGACGGCCGGCAACGGCGAGGAGGCCCTCAGGTTGGTGCGCGAAGAGCAGCCCGATCTCGTGCTCCTCGACATACAGCTCCCCGGCATTACCGGCCTGGAAGTGCTGGAAAGAGTAAAGGAGATCGACGAGGAAATTATCGTCATCATGGTCACGGCACACGGCGGGCTGGAGACCGCGGTGAACGCCATGCGCCTCGGGGCATACGACTACATCAACAAGCCGTTCAACCTCGACGAGATGGCGATCGTCATCAAGAAAGCCCTCGAGACCTCCGACCTGCGCCGGGAAGTTGCCCGGCTGCGCAGCGAGCACAAGAAGTCGGGGCCGCCCGAGATAATCGGCGTCAACAAGCACATGAAGAATGTGCTGAGCATGATGGAAAAGGTCGCCAAGAGCGAGGCGACGACGGTGCTCATCCAAGGCGAGTCGGGTACCGGCAAGGAGCTCGTGGCCAAATGGATTCACTACGCGTCGAGCCGCGCCGAAAAGCCGTTCGTTGCCATAAACTGCGCCGCAGTGCCGGCAACACTCCTGGAGAGCGAGTTGTTCGGCCACGAGAAGGGTGCATTCACCGACGCCAAGGCCACCAAGAAAGGTCTTTTCGAGCTTGCCGACGGCGGCACGGTCTTTCTCGACGAGATCGGCGATATGGAGCTCGGCATGCAGGCCAAGCTCCTGCGCTTCCTGGAAGATCGGACCTTCAGGAGGATCGGCGGGTCCAAGGTCATTTCCGTCGATGTCCGCATCATTTCCGCCACCAACAAGGATCTCCTCAAGGCCATCGAAGAAAAGGCCTTCCGCAACGACCTCTACTACCGGCTGCAGGTCATTCCCATCTTCCTCCCCCCCCTGCGCGAGCGCAAGGACGACATCCTGCTCATGGTGAACTACTTCATCAATGTCTTCAACAAGGAGTTCAACAAGAACGTTACGGGCATCTCGGGGATGGCCGAGAAGATGCTCCTCGAATACCACTGGCCCGGCAATATTCGCGAGTTGAAGAACGTGGTGGAGCGGGCGATCATCCTCGGTAACGAGGATACGCTTCTCCTTGAGCACCTCCCGCTGGAGATCGTGGCCAAGTCGTCAGCTGCCTGTTCGCCCCAGACGACCTTCAAGCTTCCGCCCGAAGGCGTGGATATCGAGGAGGTGGAGAAGGAACTCATCCGCCAGGCACTGGAGACGTCCGACTGGAACCAGTCAAAAGCAGCAAAGAAGCTTTTCCTCGGTATCGATGCCTTCCGGTACCGGATGAAGAAATTCGGCTTCATCAAGTAGGCGAACAGCCGACCATATGCCGCGAAATGCCGGTTTTTCACCTTCCGATTCACGCCCAAAAGAGCGCCGGTTAACTCTCTTTGAGTTCGCTGGCTTCTTCGCCTCCTGTTTTCCCCCTTCCTGTTAACCTGATTTTACACGAGAAGGCCCATAAAAAGGCCTTCTCGTGTTTTTATATGCGGTGAGAAAATTTCTAAAAATGACAGTTGCTCGGTGTTGGGCATCCATGTTGCAACGTTATTGGCAATCTTGCGATTGTGCGAGCACGCAGGGTAAATGCAGATGGCAAACTTCTCCAATAAATACGGAGGCATTCATATGATCCCGAGCATTCAGAGAAAAATCGCGGCGTTAGTCATTTCACTGGCCATTCAGGTTATTTCGCTAACCGGAATGGCTTACGCCGCTATCGCGCCGACCGTTACCAATTTGAGTCCGGTAACCTCAGGGGTCATGACACCGCAGAGAATGGCGGTCTATAATCCTCAGGGGTTTCCAGAGACGGCAACGTTCTACGTGGCCGACCCGCGCAGCGGCGGCGTGCAGGTTTACAACGCCTATAATGCTCTGGTAAAAACCATCAAGACTGCGGCCGCTCCGAAGGCTGTTGCCATCGGCACCGCCGGGACGACGAGTGGCAAGCTCATCGTCAGCCAGGGAAGTATCGTTTCCGTTTACGACCCGTCGACGGGGGCAGAGCTCTCCCGGTTGAAAAATAGCAGCGGTTCGGCCGACTACGCCTTTAAGTCGTCTGACGGTGTGGCCGTTGACGGCGCCGGGAATATCTGGGTAATCGATACGCTCGATACGAATCCAATCCTCGCCTTTACCTCGAACGGTCTCTATTCCGCCAAAAGTGGTAACAATTATGTGCTTGCCACAGCTGTAGCCATCGATACGACGAGTTCCCCTAATAAGATTTATGTTGTCGATACCGGCAGGGGCGGGTGCTATGTCTCCACTATCAGCGGCACGACAGCGGCATGGTCCTATACCATTGGTGCTCTTCTGCCGAAGGGAACCGCAC
>DATDMX010000428.1:0-7610 GCA_036518575.1 Geobacteraceae bacterium
CGCAGACTTCTCGTCCCCGAGGCCGAAGCCTTTGCCGCCCGCCTGCAGGCGCTGCAGGTCGACGGCCAGCCGGCCTTTGCCAAGATCACCTACCGCATCTACGATCCGGCCGAAAAGAATGCTTTTGCCGATTTCCTCGCCTATGCCGCCCTCCACCCCCAGCTTTTCCTTGGCCCGGACGAGACCGAGAACTTCGCCGCCCGCTTTTCCCCCCCGAACGCTGAGCGCTTCCTGCGACGCGCCACGACAGAACTGGCAAGCCAGGCGGGTATGGGTATGCGGGATATCATCGCCGCCGACCCCCTCTACCTGCGTGAGCTGATTCTCCCGCGCCTCAAGCGCGGCAGCCAAGCCCTCGACCTCGATCCCGCTTCTCCCTACTTTCTCTCCCGGGACGGGCAGGTCCTCATCATGATCGCCGAACCGGCGCGGCCGGTGCAGAACATGGCGTTCGCGCGCAAGCTCGTGGCCGGCATCGACCGGGCACGTCAGGGGGCGAAGGTGCATATTTCCTGCACCGGCGCCCATCTCTCGGCTGTCATCGACGAAAAAGTGATGAAGGGTAACATCATCGCCAGCATTCTCTCCTCGCTCGTCATCGTTCTCGGCCTCTTCTACCTCACCTACCGCCGCGTCCTCCCCACCCTCCTCATTCCCCTCATCCTCTTCTGCGGAGTGGCGTTAGCCCTCGGCACGGCCGGGCTTTTCCTCTCCTCGGTCAATATCATCTCCTTCGCCTTCACCGCCCTCATCATCGGGCTCGGCACCGATTACTCCATCCACCTCTACGACCGCTTTTACAGCGAGAGGTACGCCGGACGCTCCACGGACGAGGCACTTCGCCTGGCGGTGGTGCATACGGGGTACGGCGTCTTCACGGCGGCGGCCACCACGGCGCTGCCCTTCCTCGCCCTCGCCGTCTCCGACGTGCGGGCGCTTTTCGAGCTGGGGATCCTCGTGGGTCTCGGTGTCATCTTCTCCCTCTACGCCACGTTCTTTTTCCTGCCGCCGCTCCTTCTCTACAGCGAGCGGCGCTTTCCAAACATGCGCTACACTCCCCTGCCCACCTTTGCCCTCGGGGGCGTCTGGAATATTGCCCATCGCCACGGCCGTCTCGTCAGATGGAGCGCGACCCTCGTCACGCTCGCCCTGTTCGGCGCCGCTTTCGCCATCTCCTTCGAAGGGGAGTTGAAGAACCTCCAGCCCCGCCACTCCGAGGCATTCCTCACTCAGGAAAAGATCGAACGTCACTTGAGCCTCTCCCCCCGGCAAATGCTCGTGGCAGTGGAAGGGAAAAACCTGCCCGACGTTCTCGCCCGGGGAAGCCGCGTCGAGGAGCTGGCAGAGAAGTATCGACGCTCCGGCGAGATATCTTCCTTCTCCTCCCTGGGGCAGGTGCTCAATGACAGTCACCTGCAGGAAGAGGTGGCACGCCGTCTCTCCCGCCATTTCGCAGCCGCTTCACCTGACCAGGAATTGCGCAATGCCCTCGCACGAAGCGGTTTCGACACGACGCAGTTCGGGCCACTCATCACCGGGGTGGCCGCGTTGAAGGATGCCCACCCCGTCCCTCTCGCCGAGGCGATCGAGCGTCTGTCCGCCTCCCCCCTGCGGGGAGTCGTCAACCGGCATCTCATTCGTGACGCCGGCGGCAACTATCATCTCCTCTTCTACCTCTTTTACAAGGGCGAAGAATTCCGCCAGGACACTTTCCTGCGGGAACTCGCTTCTGCGGCCCCCGAAGCCCGGGCCACGAGTGTCGATCTCGTGAGCAACCAGCTGGCGGCCTCGGTCAAGCGAAGCTTTGCCTGGGGAATTCTCCTCGGCGGCGCCCTCGTCCTCTTTCTCCTTGTCTCTCACTTCGACTCCCTTGCCGGCGTCCTCTTCTCGCTCGTCCCGGTCATGGCAGGCGTCGTGGCCATGCTCGGCATCATGGCACTCACCTCCCAGCGCATCAACTTCATGAACGCCATGGTGCTTGTGACCATTCTCGGCATGGGGAGCGATTACGGCCTCCACATCTACTATCGCGCCGGCGGGCCAGGGGGGGACGAGAAACGTACCGATTTCGTCCAGGCCGGCCGCGCCGTCTTCCTTTCGGCCCTCACCACCATCGCGGGCTTCGGCTCCCTCGCCTTCACCGACTACGGTGCCATGTCATCCATCGGCTGGGCGACCAACTACGGCGTCGGCATGACAGCTCTTCTCGCCCTCGTGGCCGTACCGGCTTTCATGGCGCTCATGTCACCCGGGCGTAAATAGTCACTGAAATTCTCGTCTCCAGCCTCTCCCATCGCCACCCTGCCGTCCGATAAATATTCCCTTGTGATCAAAATTTAATACTTGCGTCGCTTGCCTGCACGCAATCTTCCGCTATGCTTATCACATCATTCCAACCCACACATCAGCGACAAAACCCTTACAAACCGGACTCTTAGCTACACTCCCACGCAAGAATCCATTGCCTTGCCCGGGAGTTTCAGCTTCATAACAGACTGACAACATCATATTCTAAGGGCGGGGTCAAACGATGAAAAACAGAACGAATGCAAACAAGAACCACCGGATAGGTTTCCTCGTGTTTTTCTTTGCGCTGGCCGTCTTTTTCCCTCTGACCGTCCACGCTGCGTTCACCATCAAGGTCATGGGAAATGACCTGACCACCCACAGTCAGCAGCCCATCAACGACTTCAAGTGGCTCGTGCAGGAAGACAACACCCACGACGCCCTCGGTCACGTGGGCCAGTTCAACAATTACAGCAGTCTCTCGGTGTCGATCCACAAGAGCCACGCCAAGGTCGTGGCCAGCGGCACGAGCGCCAACCCGGTGGTGAATCTGCCGCGGGGACGCTACTTCGTCTCCATCCTCGCCCCCAGCACTTACAGCGTGGGGGGCGGGCCGGTGCGACCGGAGGACGACGGCAAGGCCGTCACCATCGTGGTCAACAAGTTCCCGATCCCCACCACCCAGGCGACGGTGCTCGTCTTCCATGACAACGCTCCCATCAACGGTGCCCCCGACCTTCCCAATGAAGGGCCGCTTCCCGATTTCCGGATTTACCTCTTCGACCAACTGGGACAACAGTCTCAGGATGCTTTCGGCAACCCCCTTGGCACCATCTACGTGAGCGACGTCAACGGCAAGCCGATCCTCGACGCCAACGGCAACCCCACCATCAAGACGAAGGGCGCCGGCTACATCGTGTCGAGTCCGACCATGGAACCGAACTTCAATTACAACGCCTGGATTCCCAACCTGGCGCCGGGCAAGTACGGCATATGGGCACAACCGGCAGACGGCAAGCCGTGGATCCAGACCGCCACCATCGAGGGCACCCCGGGCATCGACTCCTGGCTCCTTGCCGGCGCTCCCAACTATCTCATCGCCAATGGCACCTTCGGCACCCACGCGGACCTGGGCTTCGTGCTGCCGTCGGATTATTTCGGCAACGACCCGCGGGTGCCGACGTTCCGGGCGCTTCTCCCGGGAGAAAGCACCGCAAGTGTGACGGGGCAGGTGGTGCAGAACCGCGTGAACCGCCCGCCGCTCCAACTTGGGCTCAATCCGGGCGACCCGGTTCCCACTGCCTATGTGGGGCTCTCCGACATTAACGCAGGGAATCAGGCCGTTTTCGTCATGGGGTGTCCGGGGCAGGTGACGCACGGGCCCGCCACCGGGTCAAGCTGTGACGTCTTCTCCCGCTTCACCATCAAAGGGGTCCCCCCCGGCACGTATACTCTCACCATGTGGGATTTACCGCTCGACCAGATCATCGACTTCCGCACCGTGGTGGTACCGAGTACGGTAACAGCCACCTCACCGCCGATCACCGTGGAAAACTGCCCCGCCACCGACCCCAATTACCCCTTCTGCCCGAGCCCCGTGTTCCAGTGGTTCGGGACGCTCGAAGGAAGCGTCTCCGTACCGACGTATGTCAACGGCAAGCCGACGCCGTCCGTACCGGGTCTCGCCAACGAGGTTATCAACATCAGGTTCCGCGACGGAACGATGTATGCCTCCACGGCGGCAAACGCCGATGGCAGCTATAGCTTCGCCGAACTATTCCCCTTCTTCAAGTGGCTCGTGGTGGAGAGTGACCCGGCCGACAACAAACCGCTGGGTGCCACCGTCTATGTTGACAAGGGGGGACCGTTCACGGGCACGTGGTCGCCCACGGGCAACAACACCATCCCGCTGCTTGAGACGCGCACCGACCCGCCAGGAACGAGCACCATGGCTGGCATCATGTACATGGACGAAACTCACCGTATCGACTGGTACAAACGTGAGTATGCAGTCGGCGAAGCCGGTTACATTTTCGGTTTCGTCTCCTACGCCTTCACCCGCACTCCCGCCGACCCGAGCCTTTCGCGGGCAAGCACCTGGGAGCCGGGCGTTCCCAATGTGGAACTGAGACTCTACAAGGTGACCGGCTACGATACGGCGACGGGCAAACCGATTTTCGATTTGAACGCGCCCATAGCCCATGTGAAGACCGACAGCTGGGACAACAATTTGCCCACCGGCTGTCTCGACTCCATAAGAAACGCGGGCATCGATGTGAATGCCGGCAGCATCCCCCTTGACAAGTACATCGACTGTGCCGAGACCTTATCGGTCTGGAACCAGTTCAAACCGGGTGTCTTCGACGGCGCCTACAAGATCACCGTGGACGACCAGGGAAACCCCATACCCCAAGGGGATTACATGATCGAGGTGGTTCCGCCGCCGGGATACGAAATCTACAAGGAAGAGGATGAGAACTTCACCATATCCGGCGTGAACCCGCCCGACATCACGCCGTCGGTGCCCCAGCCCCAGACCGCCGCGTTCAACGGCATGATGGCACGAACGTTCCACCGACTCCTCAACACGGTCCAGCCACGACCGGCCGTCGTACCGCCCGCCTGTGTCGGGCCCGACCATATCGTGCCGGCATACATGAGCTATGACGGCTCCACTCCCAGCCCCCTCGCCGGCCAAGTCCGGCCGCTTTGCAACATGAAGCTCGTTCACCTGCAGCCGGGACGAAACTTCAACGCCGACTTCCGCATCTTCACCCAGGTGCCGCTGGCCGGCCGCCTCATCGGCCTGGTGACCGACGACCTCACGCTGGAGTTCCGCAAGGGGAACCCGCGCCTGGGAGACAAAGTGGGCCCGAGCTTCATGCCGGTTTCCATCCAGGATTTCGCGGGCAACGAACTGGTGAGGACGTACACTGATGAATGGGGACAGTACAATACCCTCGTTCCGTCTACCTACTGGACGGATACGCCGAACCCGAGCGGCATCAGCCCCCACATGATCAACATCATTCTCAACCCGCCTTTCCTGGCGGATCCGGTTACCCGCCAGATCGACCCGCGGCGCCCCGATCCGTTCTGGAAGCCGGGTTACCCCGGCAACCAGCCCTTCCAGATGGATATCTGGCCCGGCAAGATCACCTACGCAGATACACCAATGGTGCCCATCCGGCCGGCAATCGATACCATCCCCATCGACTGCACCATCCCCGACGACACGCCGGTCATCAGCCAGGTGAACGGACCGGCGGGAGGTCCGTGGGTTGAAACGCCATCCGATACCTCCTTCATCACCATCACCTCTGCCGGCCAAACCGAGGTCGCCAACCCCGACCCGACTGCCCCGATTAAGAAGCTCTTCAAAGACTATGGCTTCAGCACGAGCGGGAGCGTCTTCGTCACCCCGAGCGGCGACGATTTCGGCGGAGCGAGCACGAAGAAGCTCCAGGTGCTGAACTGGGCCAACAACCGGATAACCGTTAACGCCATGACATTGAAGGACGACGGAACTCCCGACGTCCCCCTTGCCGGCGGCACCTACCAGCTGACAGTCATGCGCGACGACAACCGCAGGACCACCGTAACCGGCATCACGCTCCACGTGGGAGTACCTGCTTCGAAGGTGAGAATGGTAGCAGAAGGCCCCGGCACGCCACTCCAAGACGCCATCGATGCGGCGAATAACGGTGACCTCATTATCGTGGGACCCGGAACCTACCCTGAAAACATCATCATGTGGAAACCAGTAAAACTCCAGGGCACGGGAGCTGCGTCGACGACCATCACCGCCGGCTCATTTACGCCGACGACCCAGGCGGCCTGGCTGGCGAAGCTCAATGTGATCACAAGTAACCAGGTGGCAGGCAATCCGTTCCTCATCGACGGCCAAGCGCCCGACTTCTACCTGGAGCAAGGTTCGGCCATTCTCGTCCTCGCACCAAGGAACTCGACCCAGGTAACCATGAACGCCGCCACGTTCACGGTCAGCCCGTTCGATAACGGAGCCAACAAAGCGATTGTCGACGGCCTCACCCTGACCCAGGCCAATCTGGGTGGCGGGCTGTTTGTCAATGCCTACGCCAACTACATGCAGATCAGCAACAACAAGATGATTTCCAACAACGGCACCTTCGGCGGCGGCATCCGCGTCGGCAACCCCTCCACCATTTCCAACGCCAATCTGAACGCCTACGTGTCATCGTTGAACGGCCACATATTCATCAATCATAACGAGATATCCTTCAACGGCGGCACAGGGTTCGCCGTCGGGAGCGGCGGAGGCATCGGCCTTTACAAGGGCACCGACGACTACACGGTGAGTGACAACTGGATCTGCGGCAACTACGCCCTTCTTGCAGGAGCAGGCATTGCCCACCAGGGGGTGAGCAGCGGCGGCTTTGAGACCGACCCGGCGACCGGCCTTCCTTTCTTCGATCCCGCGACACAGAAACCGGTCAGCCAGAAGAGCGTCATTGCTCGCAACACCATCATTTTCAACGAGTCATTCGACGAGGGAGCCGGCATTCTTCTCGCCGGTGAGCTCCCCATCGCAGCGGGCGCCGGTCTGGCGGGCACCTTGTCCGAAGGTGTGGGCAACGTCGTCATTACTGACAACCTGATCCAGGGGAACAAGGGAGGCAATCTCGGCGGCGGCATCGCCCTCGCCCGCTACAACGGTCGGGAAGTCGCCACCAATCCGACGAACGCGGCGCCGGCGCCCCTGTCCATTGCCTCCATCCCCTGGTATAAGGCCGAGATCTACGACAACATGATCGTCAACAACCTGAGTGGTGCCTTCGGCGGCGGTATCGGCATCTCCGACGCCCTCGACGTGACCATCGCCGGCAACACCGTTGCCAACAACGACAGCACCGCCACTGGCGAACTGGCGTTCGGCAACTCCACCATTAACCTCGGTGGCGGTGACCTCGCGTTCACCCTCCCGTCGACTCGCAAGACGACCCCTCTGCCGGCGGGTATCGGCGTACAGCCACTGAGCACCCCGCTCCTTGGCCAGATCGACGTAGGGATCAGGGCGAACTACCAGGACACCTACGCCACCAACCCGGTCATCGTCAACAATATCGTCTACGGCAACCTCTCCTACTTCTGGCCAGGCTTCAACGAGAGCATTAACGCCGGCATCAGCATCATCGTTCCCTTCGCTGTCTGGGACCTGGGCGTCTTCACCGATCCGCCGGGCGCTGCCGGCCTCCTCAATCCGCAGTATTCGCTCATCACAGAAACCAGTGCGACCTACCCGCAGGTGAAACACTACGCCTTCACCGGCGCAGGCATCGTCAAAG
>DATDMX010000429.1:0-3452 GCA_036518575.1 Geobacteraceae bacterium
GATCCCGAACGACTTTAACGAGGCCGTGGGCTTGATGTCATACTCGCTGGAGAGCAGCGTGCCGTCCTGGCGCACAATGGCAATGGGGTGTTCTGAGCCGTACAAGAGCGGACGCGTCAATAGTTCCATGCCGCCGTCAACGATGAGAAAGTTCAGCTCGTTGGTCAGCTTCTTGTCGATGATCCTGGTGATGATATGGCCCGAGTTGGCCACCACAAAGGTCCCCGGCTCGATCTCCATCTGCAGTTCGCGGCCGGTTGCCCCCTTGAACTCCTTGATCCGCTGCGTCGCATAGGCACCCAGAGACGCGATATCGGCCTGTTTCTCCCCCGGCATCCTGGCGACCTTGAGTCCCCCGCCGAAGCTGACCGTGGTGGCATCCGGGAAATAGGTCTTTACAAAGCCCAGTTCACGGTCGATGTTCTCCCGCCATTTTTCCGGGTCGCCCCCGGAACCGATATGGACATGCACCTGGGTGAAGCGCAGTCCCTTCTCGTCGGCCAGAGCCTTGACCGTGGGGACATCCCGCAGGTGGACGCCGAAGCAGGAATATTCGCTCCCGGTGTCGCGGGTCGCGCTCTCCCCGCCGCCGGCCGCTCCCGGATGAACCCTCATGGAGAGGTCGATCTTGTTCTTTTTGGCAAAGTCGGCAATGAGCTGAAACTGCAGCATGGAGCAAACGTTGTACTTGAGGCCTGCTTTGATCATCTCCTCCAGTTCGACGCGCTCCTCACCGGAGGGGACCTCCTGGGTGGTCAGCATCATCCGGCTATACGGAATTCCGGCGGCATGGGCACGGGCCGCCTCGTCGAGCGACGAACAGTCCAGGTCCAGTCCTTTGTTGGTGACGACCCGCAGGACGGTACGATCCGAGTTTGCCTTCATGGCGAAGCGCACATGCAGACCGTAGGCGTTGGGCATGGTCAGCAACTGTTCACAGCTCTTTTCTATGTAGTCCTGATCATGCAGATAGACCGGCGTTCCCCACTGCTGAGCTATCTTGGGGATGAGCGTTGCGTCCAGCTTGGTCGGACCAAAGTGTTTCATTGTCATTCGTGCACCCTCATAAATGTGATATGACTCCGCGCCATCCGTTCAGGACAACGAAAAAAGATGGACATATCTATGTAGCATTTTCGACCGGCACGACGCAACATCTCTTTGAAAGTATGGAGTTACGGAGACGAAATATTTGATGTAACGACGGCTGTCGGCCGCCATGGCCATACGAAATATTATGGCTCTTGACAGAACGGTGCCAAAAAGTTATGGCAGTATGAACCTTTTTTCCGTCATCCTCCCCAATTTTAGTTAATAGTGCCGCGCGCCGGAGGCGCAAATGTTCCCGTTGTCGCTACTCTCCCGTTGTGCTGTGCTGGTTGCCCTGGTGGCCGCCGTTGTCGCCCTCGCGCCCGGGCCGGCTGAGGCCGGGCCGCCGCCACCAGACGCTTTCGTCTCCTGCGAAGCGGCGATACCGGGGGTCGCCACCGACCTGCGCTACGCCGGGCCCCACAACTTCGTCGGGGAAAGAATCGACGGGTACCGGCGCCCCGTGTGCCTGATGACGAGACAGGCGGCCTTGGCGCTCCGAGCCGTCCAGGAGGAGCTGCGCCCCTTTGGCCTCGGACTCAAGATCTTCGACGCTTATCGCCCCCAGCGGGCGGTGGACCATTTCGTCCGCTGGGCCGGCAACACGAATGAGGTCAGGATGAAGGCGGAATTCTATCCGCGGGTGGAGAAGAAAAACCTCTTCCGGGACGACTACATTGCCGCCCGCTCGGGGCACAGCCGCGGCAGCACGGTGGACCTGACCATCGTCTGCCTGGCCGGGGAAGGAGCCGGCACGGAGCTCGACATGGGGACCGGTTTCGACTTCTTCGGCCCCGAATCGTGGCCCGATTACCCGGCCCTGACGCCCCAGCAGCGCAGCAATCGCCTCCTCCTGCAGACGGTTATGAAGAAACACGGCTTTCGCCCCTATGCCAAGGAATGGTGGCATTTCACGCTGGCGGCCGAGCCGTTCCCCGACACCTATTTCGATTTCCCGGTGGAGTGAGGAACATACGATGCGCGCGACGAAGCTGCTGAAAAGTTACGGTTTCCCTCTCCTCCTCATCGCCGCCATCGCCGGCGGGGTACTCCTGGGCTCCTGCCGCCCCGACCTGGCCCGCGCCATCCGACCGCTGGGGGATCTCTTTCTCAACCTGATCTTCATGATCATCGTCCCTCTCGTCTTCTTCACGGTATCCTCCGCCATCGCTGCCGCCACCGACAGCGGGCGGCTCTCCCGCGTCTCGTGGGCCATGTTCCTCGTCTTCCTCGCCACAAGCGTCGTTGCCGCCGTGAGCTCACTCCTCTTCATGCTCATGGTGCAGCCGACACCCGGTGCCGGGATCGTCCTGAAAAGCCTCCCCGTCCAGGAGGTGCCGTCACTGCCGGCGCAACTGGTGAAGGCCTTTACCGCCGCCGACTTCCCCGAGCTCATATCGCGCCGCGCCATGCTCCCCCTCATCGTCTTCAGCGTGGGCGTGGGTCTCGCCACCCGTTCCTGCGGCGCTGCGGCCGCCTCCTTCGCCCGCTTCCTCTCCGAAGGGGCACGGGTCTTCGTCCGCCTGGTGGATTACGTCATGTATGTCGCGCCGGTGGGGCTCCTGGCATGGTTTGCCGCCACGGTCGTCGATACGGGAGAGGCCCTGGCCGCCGCCTATGTCCGGGCCTTCCTCGTCTACTACGGTTTTTCCCTCCTCTACTTCGCCGCCGGGTTTTCCCTCTACGCCTTTTCCTGCGGCGGCATGCCGGCGGTCCGCCGGTTCTGGGCCCACATGCTCGGGCCGTCGCTGACGGCGCTGGGGACCTGCTCCAGCATGGCCACCATGCCGGTGAACCTGGAGGCCGCACCCAAAATGGGAGTGCCCGAGGATGTCTGCGATGTGGTGATCCCCATGGGGGCGGCCCTGCACAAGGACGGTTCGGTAATCGGTGGTGTCCTCAAGGTGCTCTTTGCCATGAGCCTCTTCCACCAGGAACTGACAGCGGGGCGGCTCCTCATGGCAGCCGGGGTTGCCATTCTCGTGGGCGTCGTGGTGGGGGCGATCCCCAGCGGCGGCATGATCGGGGAGATGCTCATCCTCTCCGTGTTCGGTTTTCCGGCCGAGGTTCTGCCGCTCCTGGCGGCCATCAGCGTCATCATCGATCCCCTGGCGACCCTTTTGAACGCCACCGGCGACAACGTGGCCGCCATGATGGTGGCACGCCTGACGGCGGCAAAAGAAAGCTGTCCGGAGCCGGAAGGGGCGGGGCCATGACGCTACGGTACGAGGCGCTCCTTCTCCTCATCTTCGCTCTGGCAGGGTGTTACCCCCATGTCGCCACATTGGAGCCGTGTCGGGAGAGACTTCCCGGTGCAAGCCGGCAGTTCGTGGTGGTGGCCCACGATGCCAGTGTCCCCTCCG
>DATDMX010000430.1:0-3237 GCA_036518575.1 Geobacteraceae bacterium
CGTCCTTCTCATCGTGGCCGAGCCGTGCAGAAACGCCGGCAAGTACACCCTGGGCGACATCCTCTCCTTCCGCACCGAGCCGAAGAAGGTTCGCGCCGTGGCCGCCCTCTCCACCGTGGCCGTCTCCACCTTCTACCTCACCGCCCAGATGGTTGGTGCCGGTAAACTCATGGCCCTGCTCGTCGGTATCCCCTACAAGACTTCCATCATCGGTGTCGGCATCCTCATGATCGGCTACGTCGTCTTCGGCGGCATGACTGCCACCACCTGGGTCCAGATCATCAAGGCCGGCCTCCTCATGTCGGGTGCCTTCCTCCTCTCCATTCTCGTCGGCGCGAAAGCTGGTTTCAACCCGATCCAGTTCTTCTCCGACATCGTCAACAGCCCGAACATTCAGGATCATGTCTCCAAGCTCGTGATGAAGGACGGCGTCACGCTCGCCGGTGTCGACGCCGGTCAACGCTTCCTTGAGCCCGCCCTCTTCATGAAGGCACCGCTTGACCAGATTTCCCTCGGTATGGCGCTCGTGCTCGGCACCGCCGGCATGCCCCACATCCTCATGCGCTTCTTCACCGTTCCGACCGCCCAGGCTGCTCGCAAGTCCGTCATCATCGCCATGTTCATCATTGGCGGCTTCTATGTCCTCACGACGCTCCTCGGCTTCGGCGCTGCCATCCACGTAACGCCGCAGGGAATCAAGGCTGTCGACGCCGGCGGCAACATGGCCACTCTGCTTCTCGCTCAGCAAATGGGTGCCGATATCTCCCCGATCGTTGGCGACATCTTCCTCGCCTTCCTCTGCTCGGTCGCCTTCGCCACCATCCTCGCGGTCGTCTCCGGCCTCGTGCTCGCGGCTTCTGCCGCCATCGCCCACGACATCTACGTGAACGTCATCAAGGATGGCCACGCCGACCAGCACGAGCAGGTCATGGCTGCCCGTATCACGTCGCTGTGCGTCGGTGCCGTGGGTATCGTCATTGGTATCAGCGCCGAGAAGCAAAACGTTGCCCACCTCGTGGCCCTGGCCTTCGCGGTTGCCTCCTCGGGTAACCTGCCGGTCGTCGTCATGTCCCTCTTCTGGCGCAAGTTCAACACCGCCGGCGTCATCTCCGGCCTGGTGGTCGGCACCATCGCCTCCATCGCCCTCGTTATGGTCTCCCCCAACATGACCTATCCGAAGACCGTCGCCGCCGGTGCGAAGAAGACTGTTGAAGCTCTGGAGAAGAAGCAGGCTGCCCTTCCTCCTGGCGCTACCCTCGCCGAGAAGGACATGAAGGACCTGGAGAAGGCCCGCAAGGACTATGAAACCAACAAGGACGGCAAGTCCATCATGGGACTTGACGCACCGCTCCTCAAGCTGAAGAATCCGGGCATCATCTCCATCCCGCTCGGTTTCCTTGCCGCCATCATCGGCGCCCTGGCCTTCCCGAGCAGACGTTCCGAGGAAATGTTCGACGAGATCTACGTCCGTCAGAACACCGGCATCGGCATGGCCAAGGCCATTGACCACTAACAGCATATGATCAAGTTGTGATAGAATTGGGGAAGGTTCGCCTTCCCCATTTTTTTTCTGGAAATTGCCATGCCCCAACAGCAACACATCGCCAAGATGCCCCAAGCCGATTTTGTCGACCATATCATGGGAAAGGTCCGCGATTTTCTCCCCCTGCTTGAGCGGGAAGAGAACCTCCAGCTTCTCCAGGCTCTCCGCGCCACGATCGAGCGGGAGATAGAATGGGAGGAGATGCTTGCTGAACGTGAAGCGTCGTTGTTGCGCCGTGCCGCGGAAAGTACCGAATATGGGGAGCTGAAGGGGATCCATGATGAATTGAATGCCCTGGAGATGGAGCGGTTTCTGAAAATTCAGTCAGTGCCGGCTCTCCACAGAAACTGCACCGAGTACCGCGACCTCCTGGCCGGAAGGGCTCTGGCCCTCGTAGCACAGGAGCTGCAGTCCCAAGGGTATGGCTCTCCCCAACTTCCCTACGCCCTTGTCAGCATGGGGAGCGATGGCCGGGAGGAGCAGACCCTCATCACCGACCAGGATTACCTCATCGTCTATGGTGACGGAGGAGGGGAGACTGCTGACGATTATTTCAAAGTCTTTTCCGAGCTGCTCGTGGAACGGCTTGCCGAGATCGGTTTCAAGAAGTGCACGGGCAACATCATGCCCTCCAACCCTACCTGGCGTGGGTCGCTTGCCCAGTGGTACCGCCGGCTCATGGCCATCGTGCGCTACGAATTCGAGGACTATGCCAAGAATCTCATGGATCTGATCGTTCTCTCCGATGCGCGTTTCGTCGCCGGTGACCGACCGTTGGCGACAGAACTCATCGATCACATCCGTGCCCTTGAGCGCGACTACTTTCAGGTGCTTTGGGGAATGGCCAAGGCGGCCACGGAAATGAAGCTTGCTCTGGGCTTTCTGAAACGCCTCTGGACTGAGGGGTCGGGGGAGCATAAGGGCGAGTTGAACCTCAAGCTGCTCGCCTGGGCTCCCCTGGTGATGAATGTTCGCATCCTTTCCATAAACCAGGGGATACCGGCAACGAGCACCCTGCGGCGGATCGAGCTTCTGCAGCAAGAGGGAAGCTTTTCGGCTAACACCGCGGCAGGCCTCACGGATGCCTACCACGTTTTGACCCGGCATCGCATTCTTCTCCAGATCAAGGTAATCAAGGGGATTCAGAAGGATTCCCACTACCTCAACCCCTACCAGCTGCCAACCGAAGAGAGGGAGCGAATCAGGCACGCTCTTATCCGTATCGAAGAACTACAGAAGATAATTCATACTAACTTTTCCATCATGTAGCTACTAAGAGCATGTCAAGCAGAGCGCTCATGCTCGCTGCCGAAAATCTTGACATGCCTTCCGGCACGAGGGTACACTGCCGCCAACTGCCCGTGCGAGCGGAGCGAAAATACCGGGAATACGAGAGGTTCTGCAGTTATGGGGGATGAGAAGGACGAGCGGAAAAGGTCACACCTGAGACTGGTGGTGAATAACGTCGAGAAGCGCGCGCCCCGCCCTGCGGAAGGGGGAGAGGACTTTATCGCCCTTGAAGAATTGGTTGCGCAACGGGACATGTTGCGGGGCAATTTTTATCGTGACATGGATCCATGGCAAGCCAAGGCATACGCAGCAATCGAGCGCTTCCTCGGGGCAAGGCAATGGCCGTACGGTCTTGACCCCCATCATGGCCGGCTTCTGGTCCTTCCGGCCTTGGTAGTATCTCC
>DATDMX010000431.1:0-2968 GCA_036518575.1 Geobacteraceae bacterium
CTCGGCCTTGTAGTCGGCGGGAACCAGGTCGGCCCTGACGCCGTAAGAGGCCAGAGAGGCGGCAGTCTGGGGGCCCACGGCACAGACGCGGCAGGAGCCCAGGGCCCGGCTGTCGCGGCCGAGCTCGCTCAGGCGGGTAAAGAAGAAGCGCACCGCGTTGACCGAGGTGAAGATGAGCCACGCAAAGCCGGCAAGCTCCCCGATGGCCCGGTCGAGCTCGGCGTAGTCAAGGGGGGGCACAATGGTGATGGTGGGGGCTTCGTAGACCCGGGCGCCCAGCTCCGTCAGCATGGCGCTGAATTCCCCCGCCTGGTCGGCGGCGCGCGTGACGAGAATGCCGCGGCCGAAGAGGGGGCGGTTGTCAAACCAGCGCAGCTTCTCCCGCAGCCCTACCACCTCTCCCACCACCGTGATGGCCGGCGCCTTGAAGGAGGCGGCCCGGGCAAGCTCCGCGATGGTGGCGAGCGTTCCGGTGAGGACCTCCTGCTCGGGGCGCGTTCCCCAGCGGATGAGGGCTACCGGCGTCTCCGGCGGGCGGCCGTGGGCGACGAGATTGGCGGTTATCTGGCCGAGGTTCTTCACTCCCATGTAGAAGACGAGGGTCCCGCCGTCGAGGGAAAGGGCGGGCCAGTCGATCTGGGAGGTTTCTTTTTCCGGGCTCTCGTGACCGGTGACGAAGGATACGGACGTGGCGACGCCCCGATGGGTGAGGGGGATACCGGCATAGGCTGCGGCCGCGACCGCCGCGGTCACGCCGGGGACGACCTCGAAGGGAATGCCGGCAGCAACGAGCGCCTCGCACTCCTCCCCGCCGCGGCCGAAGATGAAGGGGTCACCACCCTTGAGGCGGGCGACGACCTTCCCGGCCTGCGCCTTGGCCACGAGGAGCTCGTTGATCTGAGCCTGCTCGCGGTTGTGGCAGCCGCCGATCTTGCCGGCGTAGATCAGCTCGGCATCGGGGCGAGCGTAAGCGAGGAGCCGCTCGTTGGCGAGATAATCGTAGAGGATCACCTCGGCACGGGCGATGCAGTCGCGCCCCTTGACGGTGATGAGCCCTGGATCGCCGGGGCCCGCACCGATGAGATAGACATAGCCTTTTAGGTTGCTAAATTCAGACATAGATTAATAGAGGTATTGTTTCTGTTGGGAACGTCAATTTTTCGCAAGGTCAATTCTGCCTAACAGAATTGCCACAGGCGAAGCCTGCCCGAAGGGCGAGGCCCTTCGGGCCGAGTACAAGGAGTCACGAAGCCTGACGCAGAGATTGCGGAAAAGTGGCGTTACCTCAGACCGGGATGTCTTTTTCCCGCGACACTTCCCTCTGATACACCTCGGAAAGGATCTCGTGGCCCCCTTCCTTCAGGAGCCGTTCGGCGAGCTCGATGCCGAGCTTCTCGCAATCGGCCACCGGGCCGCTCGTCTCGCCCCGCACGGAACGGGTGCCGTCCACCGAGGCGATGAAGCCGGTAAGACGCAGTGTGTCCCCGACCACGGTGCCGTGGGCAGCGATGGGCACCTGGCACCCACCCTCGCAGCGCCACAGGAGCGAGCGTTCGGCGCGCACAGCATGGGCGGTGTCGGGATGGTTGAAGAAGGCAATCGTCGCCTTCACGTCCTCGTCGTCGAGGCGGCACTCGATGCCGAGCGCCCCCTGGCCGATGGCGGGGATGGAGAGATCGGTATCGAGGTATTCCGCGACCTTCTCGGTGAAACCGAGGCGCTTGAGACCAGCGGCGGCAAGGATGACGGCGTCGAGATTATCGTCGTCGAGCTTGCGGATACGGGTTTCCACGTTGCCTCGGATGATCACCATCTGCAGGTCGGGACGGACCTTGAGAAGCTGGGCCTGGCGCCTGAGGGCCGAAGTGCCGATGCGGGCACCCTGGGGAAGGTCGGCGAACTTCACCCCCCGGGAGATAACGGCGTCACGCGGGTCTTCGCGCTCGGTGATGCAGTAGAGGCCGAGCCCTTCGGGGAACTCGGTCGGCACGTCCTTCATGCTGTGGACGGCGATGTCGATCTCGCCTCTGAGCATCGCCTCCTCGATCTCCTTCACGAAGAGCCCCTTCCCGCCCACCTGGGCGAGCGGCACATCGAGGATCTTGTCGCCGATCGTCTTGATCTTGGTGAGGGTCACTTCCATGCCCGGGTAACGCTTCTCCAGTTCCGACTTCACCCAGTTGGCCTGCCAGAGCGCCAGCTGACTGGCGCGGGTACCTATTCTCAGTTGTTTCAATGCCATCTATATCTCCTTTGTCGAAAAAGATTTTCTTTTCCACGTCGCACGCAGCACGATCTACTCTTCCAGCTCCCCCAGCTCGTCGGCCTCCGGTTGTTCCAGGCTCAAATCGAAGAGGTTGCGCAGCGCATCCACGTAGAGGTCGCTGCGATTCCCCTGCCCTCCCCGCTTCAGAAGACTCGTGGGAGGATGGAGGAGCTTGTTGATGATGGCGGCGGTGCACGCCTCCAGCCGTTTCTGGCCGTCGGGGGTAAGGTCCTTCCAGGAGGAGAGTGTCTTCCCGAGTTCCGCCTGACGCACCTCTTCGAAGCGGTTTCTCAGGGCGACGATGGTGGGCGTGACCTCCAGCGAGGAGAGCCACTTGAAGAACTGGCCGATCTCCTGGTCGACGATCTCCTCGGCCTTCTGGGCCTCGGCGGAGCGCTGCTGCAAATTGGCCGCCACCACCTCCTGCAGGTCGTCCACCGTGTAGAGGTAGACGTTCTCCACGTCGTTCACCCCAGGGTCGATGTCGCGGGGGACGGCGATGTCGAGGAAGAACATCGGCTTCAGCTTCCGGCGGCGCATCACCTCGTCCAGGTCCCGGGGACCTATGATGCAGTGGGGAGCACCCGTGGACGACAGGATGATATCGGCCCGGTGGAGCTGGTCGAAGAGGGACTCGAAACGGACGGCCGTACCGTCAAACTCCTCGGCCAGCTTTTCCGCCCGCTCGAACGTGCGGTTGGT
>DATDMX010000432.1:0-5316 GCA_036518575.1 Geobacteraceae bacterium
GAAGATTTCCTCCACGGCCATGGAATATCTCAGGAACTTTCACTGGCCCGGCAATGTCCGGGAACTGAAAAACGTCATCGAACGGGCCCTGATCCTGGCGGGCAACCGGGAAATCCTTCCCGAACATCTGCCGGCTGAAATACGAGGAAACCGCAACGCTGTGTCCCAACCGGTCGGCACACAGGATCTTCGCCCGTTGCGCCACGTTGAAGAGGAGCATATCGAGCGGGTGTTGCTCGCCACCGACAACAACCACTCCCGCGCCGCGACCATACTCGGCATAAGCCGCTCCACCCTGCTCGCCAAACTCAAGAAGATGGCCGGTGTCCGAAAATCGGACATGTCCTAATTTAAGACAGCCACCCACAGACTGTAAGCCTGCTGACCCCCACCAGACAAAAACCACCGCTAATTAGTCGCGCCACAAACAAACCGGCTTCATTTTCCCCACATAATGAGCCAACACTAGTGTCCTGAAATCGTACAGTCCACCAACACCCTCCCGCAGCCTACCCGTCGCATCGCTAAATACCACTTTCATTCCAAGGCGTTACGCCAAACCAAAAGGCTGGCACATTGTATGCTAAGTCTCGCTAATAAATTTTTATTGCGGGAGGCACGATGACGACAGCGGACCTGAAGAAAATCATGATCGTGGACGACGAACAGTCCATCCTTCTGAGCCTTTCCTACGCGCTGAGAACGGAAGGCGTTGAGGTGATCACGTGCAACGAAATCGAGCAAGCCGAGGCAGCGCTCAACAGCACCCACTTCGACATGGTGATCGCCGACATCAGAATGTCAGGCGTCAACGGCATCGAAGGGCTTGAGCTCCTGAGCTACATCAATAAGCACTACGACACCAAGGTGATCATCATGACCGGCTACGGCACCGACGAAATCGAAGCGGATGCCTACCGGCGTGGTGCCCATTACTACTTCAAGAAGCCGGTGGACATCCCGGAACTCCTGAAACAGGTGGCCCAGGCAGGTATTCCGACGAGAAAGATCTGAGGCTATTTCCCGCCTCAGGCAATAAAACGCGCGACCGGCGAGTCCGGACAACAGAAAATCATGCGGGGGAGATATGTTACGTAAGATTCTCGTGGTAGATGATTCAGCGCTGATCCACCAGATGTATCGGCTGGTCATGTCCCGGTATAAATGCGAAATAGTCGATGCCATGAACGGCCAGGAAGCTCTCGATGTGCTGGCGGTCCAGAACGACGTCGAGCTCGTGCTCCTCGACATCAACATGCCGGTCATGAACGGAGTGCAGTTCCTGGAGAAAGCCTCGGCTATGGGGATTACCAAGAAGATTCCGGTAATCGTCATCAGCACCGAAGGAAAGGAGGACGACACGATCCGGGGGCTGAGGCTCGGCGCTCGCGGCTACCTCAAGAAACCGTTCAACCCGACCGACCTCCACGACATGATCGACAAAGTCGTCTCCGGAACAAAGGGCACGCCGGCGCCTTTGAACGCCACCTTTTGACAGGAGAGGAGCGGTCATTTGAGCACTGATTTCGACACCTCCGTCTTGCTGGACGAGTTTCTCGAAGATGCGACCGGCCATCTGGAAGCGGTGGAAAGTTCGCTCCTGGAGCTTGAGAAACGCACGGCTGCCGGTGAATCCGGCAAGGCCCTCGTGACGCTTCTGCTGGGAAACCTCCACACCCTGAAAGGCAACGCGGGGATGATGGGGTTCGCCTCTCTGCAGCACTACGTCCACAAGCTGGAAAGTGCCTTCAAATGCGTGGCAGACGACACCATCGCGCCGACGGCCAACCTGTTCGAGACGTTCTACACTGCCGTCAACGCCCTGCGTGGCGGCCTGGGAGCCCTGGCCGAGAACCCCTCCGCGCCTCTCGATTTCAGCGATGAACTGATGGCGCTCGAATGCCTCTCGCACCTGACGCCCGAGCAAGCACACGACGTCGTCTCCCTGCCGACCGAGGCGCTGCGGAGCAAGACGGATGATTTCGGCTACATCACGCAGAAGAGCACCACCCTCAAGGTCAATTTTGAAAAGCTCGACGAGTTGCTTAACCTCGTGGGCGAACTGGTCATCCACCGCACCACCCTCATGGCGCTCGAAACGCGCATCAAGGAACAGGTGACTGACCGGCAACTTCTGGAAGCGTTCAGCGAATCGAGCCAGCTCATCGGCAAAAGCTCTACCGACCTGCGCGAAGCTATCATGAAGGCCAGAATGCTCCCCGTCAGGACCGTTTTTCAACGATTTCAACGGCTCGTGCGCGACCTTTCCCATCGTCACGGGAAACAGGTGCAGCTTCTCTTCGAAGGTGAGGATACCGAGCTCGACAAGACGGTTATCGACGAAATCGGCGAACCCCTGCTCCATCTCATCCGCAACGCCATCGACCACGGCATCGAAAGCCCGGCAGAGCGAAAGAAGAGCGGCAAGCCGGCGACCGGGACCCTGACGCTGCGGGCACGCCACGAGAGTAACCACATCATCATCGCCGTGGAAGACGACGGCAAGGGGATCGATGCCGGAAAGATCAAGAGTGCTGCCGCAGCCAAGGGGCTTCTCGTGGGCGAGGACGCCGATTCCCTCGACGAAGGCGACATTCTTCAGTTCATCTTTGCGCCCGGATTCTCCACCAGCCGGGAGGTAACGGAGACTTCGGGCCGCGGCATCGGCCTCGACGTGGTGAAAAAGATCGTCACCTCGTTCAACGGTCTCATCGACGTAAGCAGCAGGCCCGGGCACGGCACGGCGTTCACCATCAAGCTTCCCCTCACGCTTGCCATCATTACCGCCCTCATGGTGGAGGTGGCGGGCGAGACCTTCGCCATTCCCCTGTCCGGCGTACTGGAGAGCATCAGGATAGACAACGCCGACATCCACGATGTGGGCACCGGCGAAATGATCAACCTGCGCGACCGGCTCCTCCCCATCCACCGGCTCGATCGGTTCTTCGCCCTGCCCCAGGCAGCCGAGCGGGGACAACAGTACATCGTGGTCGTGGGAAGCGGCGAGAAACGGGGCGGCCTCGTGGTGGACAGGCTCGTCGGTCAGCAGGAAATAGTCATCAAGGGACTCGATGACTATCTGGGAGAGCTGCCGGGCATATCGGGAGGCACCGTCCTCGGCAGCGGCAGAATTTCTCTCATACTCGACATCGGCTCTCTTCTCGGCGAAGGGAGATAGGTAGCTGTTTTTCAAAAGGAGCGCGTACGCATGAGTGACAACACGAGGATCGAACTCCCCAGTGGAGGACTTGCGGAAGACATACTGGCACAGTTCATCGACAAGGCCCAGGAAGAGGCGGACAGAACCCAAGAGGCCGACAGCAAGGTCGACGGGGAGACCCTCCACCATCTCGTAACCTTCAAGCTCGGTAAAGAGGAGTACGGCGTCGACATCAACAGTGTCCAGGAAATCATCCGGGCAACCGACATCACCCCCGTTCCCGGGGCGCCGTCCCACATTCGGGGCGTTATAAATCTGCGCGGCAAGATCATTCCCGTTGTGGATCTGCGCCAGCGCTTCTCTCTTCCCGCGATCGAGTCGTCCGACGAACAGCGCATCGTCGTCGTGGAGCTGGCGGAAAAGCGACTTGGCATGCTCGTCGACAACGTCTCCCAGGTCATCAAGATCTCCTCTGCCATCATCGAGGAAATGCCGGAAGAGGCCACGAGCGTGGAGGAGGATTACATCAGGGGCGTGGGCAAACTGGACACCCGGCTCATCATCATCCTCGACCTCAACCGCTCGCTCCTCTTGTCGTAGAGAGGCCCTGACCTCCCCGGGCGCCGGGGAGGTCTCAACGCTGCATGCTCCGCAGATTGCTCGGCCAACGTCTGATCAAAGGAGATCGATCGATGAGCTATGCGAAATTCAGAGATTACTCCGTCGGCAAGAAACTCGGGATTATCGAGGCCGGGATCGTCATCCTCCTCATGACGTTGTTCACACTGTTTGTCGTCGGCTACACGAGGAGCATCCTCGACCGGAGTATGGAGCAGGACCTGAGGCGCCAGGCTCTTTCCGCACGGAATTTGATCGAGGTGTACAGCAACGATGTGAAGGGAAGTACGGAGAAGCTGGCCAATGTTTTCATCTCCTATTTCCCCGGGAAATTTTCGCTGGAAAAAGGTAAGGCGGTACGAATCGGCAGCGTCGACACCCCCCTGCTGAAGACCGCCGGCTCGGCCCTCAACCTCAACTTCACCGCCGTCGACCGTTTCACCGGCATGACCGGCGGCGTCGCGACGGTCTTCGCCCGCTCGGGGGACGATTTCGTCCGTATCGCCACATCACTCAAGAAAGAGGATGGCGGTCGCGCCATCGGCACGCTCCTCGGCAAGGAGCACCCGGGATACCAACTTCTCATGAAGGGCGAACCCTATCTCGGTAGGGCGACCCTGTTCGGCCGGGAGTACTCCACCAAGTACGAACCGATCAAGGCGGCCGAGGGTGAGGTCATCGGCATTCTTTTCGTAGGGTACGAAATTACCGACGGCCTGAAGTTTCTGAAGGAAAAGATCAAGAGTATCAAGATAGGCAAGACCGGCTACATCTATGCCCTCAACAGCACACCGGGGCCAAAGTACGGTACCCTCCTCATTCACCCCTCCGAGGAGGGAAAAAATATCCTCGATGCCAAAGACTCCCGTGGCCGGGAATTCATCAAGGATATCCTCGAAAAGAAAGAAGGGATCATTCGCTATCCCTGGATCAACAAGGAGCGGGGAGAAACCGCCGCGCGTGACAAGGTGGTGGTATTCACGCCCTTTGCCGAGTGGAACATGGTGATTGGCGCCGGCGGGTACGAAGACGAGCTGTACAAGGACATTGCGGCGCTGAGGATCTATGTCATCTGCGCGGCCCTGGCAATGGCAGGCATGCTCATCGTCCTCCTCAACCTGGCGGCAAAGCGGATGGTCACGATTCCCCTCCAGCGTGCCGTGCAGTTTGCCCAGACAGTCGCGGAAGGAAACCTGACCACCACCCTCCAGGTGTCGGACAATGACGAGGTGGGCCAGCTCTCCCGGGCCCTCAACGCCATGGTGGCGAGTCTGCAGGGGATGATCGGGAAAATCCGCGACGCCTCGGCCATGGTAGCCTCGGCCGCGGGGGAAATCTCGAAGAGCTCGGCCCAGCTCACCAAGGCGGCCCACGGCCAGGCGTCGACCTCGGAGAAAACCTCCGCCACCATGGTGCAGATGGCCGCCTCCATCCAGACCGTGGCCATGAACGCCGACTCGCTTGCCTCCAACGCCGACGAGGTCTCCGCCTCCATCCAGGAGCTCGGCGCCTCCAGCGAGCAGGTGGCCAAGAGCGCG
>DATDMX010000433.1:0-2973 GCA_036518575.1 Geobacteraceae bacterium
GATGTGTTCTACTGGGGGGCACTCATGGGGGGGGCGCTGATTGCGAGCATTCCTGTCGCCCTTCTCTACACTGTCTTCCTCGACAGGATCATTGCCGGGCTTGCCGTGGGGAAGGGGCGGTAGAGAGCGAGCCGGCCTATAGTCCCTTTTTCATGACGAAGGTGGCGTAATCCTCGCCGATGCGACTGTCCATGAGAGTGCAGCCGCGACGCAGGAACGCCTGCTGGACGTCGAACTTGTCCTGGAGGGGAATACCCGAAAGGATGAGGGTGCCGCCGGGGCGCGTCATGGCAACCATGTCTGCGGCCAACGCCAGGTGGATGTCGGCGTAGATGTTGGCCAGCACGAGGTCGAAGGAGGTGGCGGCGAGGCAGGCAAGCTCGCCGCAGACGGTGACGACACGTCCTCCAAGGGCGTTGAACTTGACGTTGTCCTCGCAGGAGGTGGCTGCCCGCCAGTCGTTGTCGAGGGCGATGATGCGGGAGGCTCCCAGCCTCGCCGCAGCGATGGCGAGGATGCCGGTGCCACTGCCAAGGTCGAGGACGGTGGCACCCGCAAGTCCGGAAAAGCGGGCGATCTCCTCCAGGCAGGCTACCGTTGTCTCATGTTCCCCCGAGCCGAAGGCCCCTTTCCTGCCGAGAATGAGAGGGACGCCCTCGCCGGCCGCCTCTCCTTCCGGGATGATGGTAAACGGGCCGACGGCAAAAGGTCGAAAGATGCGACCGTACATGATAGTCTCCTGCTGGTGGCGATGATGACCCGCGGATAGTACCTGTTTTTGTCACGGGGCGAAAGAGGAAAAACGAACGGCAACGATTCCTGTCGTCCCGCAACTGTAGTGCATTTTTTCTGGACACGATCCCTCCGGTTACTGTATACAAGCTGGCGAAATCGACGACCGAAAGAGGTTTGCATGCGAGAAAAGATTCTCGGGCTCATATTCTTTCTCTTTGCCATCTGTTTTGTTGCCATCATCGTGGAAGAGTGCTTTCTCGGCGGTCGGCAGCGCCGGCGGCGCCAGCGGGAGGCGAGAAAACAGGCGGCCGCAGACGAAAGAACAAACGGAGGTAGATAATGCGTATCACGCCGGCAGTTGAACTGGAATACCGCGCCAAAAAGCTCCAGGAGAAGATGGCGAAGGAGGAGCTCGACGCGGTCATCATCGTTCAGAATGCCGACCTCTTCTATTTCACCGGCACCATTCAGAGCGGCAATCTCTATGTGCCGGCGCACGGTCAGCCCCTCTACATGGTGCGACGCGATGCCGGCCGGGCGCGCATGGAGTCGGGGCTCAAGGAAGTCATCCCCTTCGGCAGCATGCGGGACATCCCCGGCATCCTGTCGCAATACGGCTATCCGGAGCCGAAGAGGATCGGCATGGAGATGGACGTCGTGCCGGTTGCCTTCTTCGAGCGTTATCGCAAGGTTTTTCCCGGCGCCGTCTTCTGTGATGCGACCCCTCTCATCCGGCAGGTCCGGATGATCAAGAGCCACTACGAAATTCACATCATGAAAGACGCGGCCCTACAGGTGGACAAGGTCTACCGTCGGGCGCGCGAAGTGATCCGCGAGGGCATCTCCGACGTGGAGCTGGCCGCGGAGTTGGAACAGACTGCCCGGCTGAACGGGCACTTGGGGCTTATCCGCATGCGGGCCTTCAATGGCGAGATGATGTTCGGTCATACCTTCTCAGGTGCCGATAGCGCGGTGCCCACCTACACCGACACGCCCTTCGGCGGCATGGGGCCGAGCCCTTCATTCGGTCAGGGGGCAAGCTGGAAGCGGATCGAGCGCCACGAGCCCATCGTCATCGACTTTGCCGGCAGCGTCGACGGTTACCTCGTCGACCAGACGAGGATATTTGCAATCGGCGCTCTATCGGACCGCCTGCGTAAGGGGTACGATGACATGCTCCGGATTCAGGAGCGAATGCTGACACTCATGGAGGAGCTCCCCGCTTGGGGGCGAGTCTACGACGAGTGTCTTGCCCTCGCCGTGAGCATGGGGTATGCGGACAATTTCATGGGGGTCAGGGGGACGCAGGTCTCCTTCATCGGCCATGGTATCGGCGTCGAAGTCGATGAATACCCTTTCCTCGCCAGAGGCTTCAACGATGTGATGATGGAAAAGGGGATGGCGTTCGCCTTCGAACCGAAGCTCGTTTTTCCCGGTGAAGGAGCGGTCGGCATCGAGAACACCTTCTACATTTCCGAGGAGGGAGTGAAGCAGCTTACCTACTCGGACGAGGCCCTGGCGATTTTGTAACGCCGCAAAAAAATTTTGTTGAATTTAATCTGGCTCGGTGGTATATAATCTCCACGTTTTTGTATACAGTATCCTATAAAGTTATTTCCCCGCACAGTTAACGTTTCCGAAAAATTATACCTTTCAAGTAGTTATCTCGTAGTTGGCGATTTTCAAGCGTTTGGTTCACCTCCACCACAAACATCAAGGGGGTAGTCTCATCTTCGCTCCGGGAAACCGGTTGCCAGCATCTCTGACCGAAATTGCTACATTAGTTGATAATAATATTTACGTATCCCGGCAAGAATAAAGAGGACATCGCGGTTCCAGTCGTGTAGGAAAGGAGGGCAGCTGTAACGTTTTCTTGTAATGCATTCCGCTTTTATCAACCCCAACAGACGAAAGGAGAGTAGTTACCATGGCACTGAAGGAAACCCTGAAGCAGAAGATTGAAGAGTTCCGTCCCCGTACCACCCGGCTCGTCAAGGAGTTCGGCAAGGTCATCATCGACCAGGTAACCATCGACCAGTGCATCGGCGGTGCCCGTGACATCCGCAGTCTCGTCACCGACATCTCCTACCTCGATCTCCAGGAAGGGATCCGTTTCCGTGGCAAGACCATCCCCGAGACCTTTGCGGCGCTCCCCAAGGCCCCGGGTTCCGATTACCCGACCGTCGAGTCCTTCTGGCACTTCCTCCTCACCGGCGACGTACCGACTGCTGCCGAAGT
>DATDMX010000434.1:0-7372 GCA_036518575.1 Geobacteraceae bacterium
CTCGACCTCTTTACCGTACTCCTTGATCTGCTTCCTGATTATCTCACTGATTTCTTCCGCTCTAATTTCCATAGTAACGTCTCACCCCTTCTGTAATATATCTTCGATCCGTTGTAACTGGGTCCTTACACTGCCATCGAACAGCTGATCGCCAATCTTGGTGACCACACCGCCGATAAGTGCCGGGTCAACTTCAACTTTCAAAACCACTTGCCTGCCGGTCATCTTCTCGAGAGCAGCCTTGATCTCCGCCACCTTGTCCTCACCGATGGCCATGGCCGTCACGAGGGTGGGCCGCACCACACCGGAAAGCTCGTCGGCGAGCGCTCCGTAGCAGGTGAGAATCTGGCTCAAAAAGTCGAGCCGGTTCTTCTCGAGGAGGAGCAGGAGGAAACTCGCCACCGTCGGCGAGACGGCCAGCTTGGCAATGACATCATGAAGGATGCTTCTCTTGGCTTCCACGCCGAACGCGGGATCGGCAAAGATCGAGCGAAGGTTACCGTGGGCCGCGAGCACGCCCTCGAACCCGGTCAACTCCTCTTGAAACTTGGCCACTTTCCCTTCTTCGGCCCCGAGCTGCACGAGGGCCTTGGCGTACCGTTTTGCTATGGCATTTGCGCTCAATGTAACTCCACCACCTTGGTAAGATATTCGCCAACCAGCCGATCCTGGTCGCTCTTCTCGACCTTCTCCCTGAGGGTCTGCTCGGCCAACTGTACGGCAAGCTTGGCTGCTTCAGCCCGCAGTTCCGCACGTGCCTTGACGATTTCCTGGTCGGCGGCGTTGCGGGCCTGCTCTTTGATCTTCTCCGCCGTGGCCGAGGCCTCGGCGATGATGCGCGCCTTCTCCTTCTGGCCTTCCTCACGGATGGCGGCAGAGATGGCATCGATTTCCTCATTGGCTTTCGTGAGCTTCTGCTCGTACTCGGCCATCTTCTTCTCGGCAGCTTCGCGCGCGATCACCGCTTCCTGCAGCGCCTTCTCGATACCGCTCTGCCGCGCCTTCAGCGACCCCTTGAGGTCGGCCTTCTTGAGAGCCCAGACGAGAATGGCCACGAGCGCCAAGAAATCGATGCAGCGCCACATGAAATCCTTCATCTGGGCGGCGGCATGACTACCATGCTCGGCAGCGCCGTGCGCAGCCTCTTCGGCGGCAAATCCTGCCGCGGCAAGGCCCACGAGAAGGAGGCATGCTGCCGCGGTTATCAGAGCGGGCTTCATCACCCTGGTGTGCGCTGGGCGCTGTTTCATCTTACAGACTCCTTCCGAGAACCTTCTCGCAAATCTCAAGGGACAGGGCACGGGCCTGCTCGCGCAGGACCTCCTTCGCGTCGACCGCTTCCCTGGCCACCTTGTTCTTGATGGCGGCAAGCGAGTCGGTCGCCTCCTTGCGTGCCTTCTCCAGAATAGCGGCTTCTTCTGCCTGCGCTTCCTTCTTCAGCGTTTCACGGTCACCGCTCGCGGCAGCCTTCACATCCTTGAGCCGTGCCTCGTAAACGGCGATCTTCTCCTGAACCTCACGGTCCACGGCCGCCACTTTTTCCTTGGCATTGCCCAGATCGGCTTCCCGGTCGGCGAGTACTTTGCGGATCGGCTTGAACAGGAAAACATTCAGGATCGCAAGGAGAACGAGGAAGTTGATCAGCTGAATCACGAACGCCAAATCTAAGTTAATCACGAAGCCACCTCTTGCCGTTAAATCATGCTAAAAATGTATACTGTATACAATTCCATGCGTACGCGCAAAACATGCGATAGCTACCACACCCCTCACGGGTTGTCAAGTTTTTTCATCCCGCAGGACAAAATTTCATTAAGATTGGAGGAGGTCAATGAGACGGGTAAGCTCGCTCTGACTGGCAAAGGAAATCTCGATCTTCCCGCCGCGAGTTCCCTGCCGGATGGCGACTTTCGCCTTGAAATGCTGCTTGAGCCGCTCCACCACGTCCACGAGCTGCGGATCGTGCTGGCGGTGCTTTCCACCCTTCGGCGCAGGCTCGCTCCGAAGCTTCTTCACGAGCCCCTCTGCCCCCCGCACCGAGAGCTCCCCCTTCAGGATTGCGTCGCGGGCGCTGCGTTGCAGCTCGTGCGTGTCGAGGGAGAGAAGCGCGCGGGCATGCCCCATGCTGAGGCGGTTCTCGGCGATATCGCGCTTGATGTCCGCCGGAAGCTTGAGAAGCCTGAGGGAGTTGGCGATGGTGGAGCGGTCCTTACCCACCCGCTTCGCCAGTTCCTCCTGGGAAAGGGACGATTTTTCGAGGAGCGCCTGGTACGCCTCGGCTTCCTCCACGGCGTTCAGGTCTTCGCGCTGGATATTCTCGATGAGGGCAAGCTCCAGGGCCGTATCTTCCGACACATCCTGGATCACTACCGGCACTTCCCGCAGCCCCGCCTTCTGGGACGCCCGCCAGCGACGCTCGCCGGCGATGAGCTCGTAGTGGTCGGCCTTCCTGCGCACCACGAGGGGCTGGATGATCCCCTTCTCGCGGATGGAGGCGGCCAACTCCTCCAGCTTATCGTCGGAGAAGGTCTTGCGCGGCTGGCTCTTGTTGGGGCGTATCTCCTCGATGGGGCAGAGGAAATAGCTCGACCGCTCGCTTTCCACCACCGACAGGAGTGCCCCCATGCCCTTGCCGAGACCGGTTTTCTTAACCATTTTTCCCCTCACGTCGAATGATTTCTTTGGCGAGATCCAGGTAGCTCGTGGCCCCCCGCGACGTGATGTCATAGAGGAGGATCGGCTTGCCGTGGCTCGGGGCCTCGGAAAGCCTGACATTGCGGGGAATGACGGCCTCGAAGGTCTCGTTCGGAAAGTGAGTGCGGATCTCCTCGCTCACCTGGCGGGAGAGATTGTTGCGGCCGTCGTACATTGTCAGCAGAATCCCCTCGATGCACAGCCCCGGGCTCAGCGCCTTCTGCACGAGCTTGATGGTCTTGAGAATCTGGGACAGCCCCTCCATGGCGTAAAATTCGCACTGCAGCGGAATGAGAACCGAGTGGGCGGCGGTCATGGCGTTGACCGTGAGAAGGCCGAGCGAAGGGGGCGAATCGATGATGATATAGTCGTACTCTGCCAGCAGGGGAGCAATCGCCTCCCGCAGCCGCAGCTCCCTCCCGATGACCGACACGAGCTCCAGCTCAGCACCAGCCAGGTCGGTCGTGGACGGCAGGAGCCAGAGACAGGGGAGATCCGTAGCGACCACCGCCTTGCGGGGGTCCTCCTCGTTGATGAGGATGTCGTAGATACTCGCCCGCAGGTGCCCCTTGTCGACGCCGACGCCGCTACCCGCATTCCCCTGGGGGTCCATGTCCACGAGCAGGGTCTTGCGCTCAGCCGCTGCCAGAGAGGCGGCAAGGTTCACCGCCGTGGTGGTCTTGCCCACGCCGCCTTTCTGATTGGCTATGCAGATTATCTTGGCCATAGGTCGTCTGATCCGGAAATGCCGGGATTTGGAGAGCAGAGGGATTACAAGAGTTTGGAAATTAGCACACTCTCGCCATTTTGGGAAGGGGTTTTTGGCCGCCCGTCACGGGGGAGTTATGAAGCTCGTGCGCTGGACGGAGGAGACCCGCAGCTCGTCGATACGGGCACCGCCCTCTTTGTGGGTGCCGAGTCGCAGCATGAGGTTCCCGCCGAACCCGCTGGCCGGCATGCCGGTGTTCCCGTCGCTTCCCACGAGTTCACCATTGATATAGAGCTTCGCGCCAGCGCTTCCCCACGTGGCGGCCACGTGGGTCCAGGTGTTGAGGGGCACGGTCACGTCCCCCGAGTTCATGGTGAACGCAGCCCAGGCGCCGGCCTCCAGCCGGCCGGTGTCCGAGACCGACATCCCGAAGGTCCACCCGGCGCAAGAACCGTAGTACGGCCCCTGGTCGACGAGACTCACGCCCCACGACGTCAGGTAGACGAAGAACTCGATGGTGCCGTTCGGCTGACTGAGAAGCTGCCCGCCGGGATACTGGAGGTAAGTGGAAGAGTTGGCCGGAGTACCCGGGGGAGACTCCAGCGTGAGGGCCTGACTGAGGCCGTCAAGGCCGGGGCCGAAGGAAAAGGCGGGAGTGGCAGCGGGAAGCTCGGAGCCGCAGGGCTGCCCGTTGTGGTTGTAAGCGAGAATGGACCCCCTCGTGCTGCCGTTGAAGTGGTCGAGGAGGATGGTGGCGGCATCCTGCTTCAACTCGGGCTCCCGCGGGGCGACCCGGGTGACGGGCTGGACCTGAGGAACCTCGGACGGCTCCGGTTCGGCCGTATGGGCAGAGGGGACGAAGAAGAACTCCCCTTCCAGGTTGGATGCCACCCACGGGGTCTGCCTGCTTCCCGATTTTTCCCGGACCGCCTTGAGCGTGCGCTTGAAGACCTGCTCCAGCGGTATACCGGGGGTCTCCAGCACCCGCACCAGTTCCGCGGTGTAGAGGCCGTTTCGACCGGTGCCGTCGGCGGCGGTCTTGCCGGGGGCGGTGGCGTACGCGATGAAGGTACCGGAAGGTGCGTCCATACTGGCCAAGCCGCGGCTGGAGGAGCGGAAGCTCCGGGCGAAGGGATTGTCGCGGCAGGCGTCGAGGATCACGATATTGACGTCGCTTTTGGCCTGGTCCATCTTTGCCAAAACCAGCCCGGCGTCCACCGCCTTGTAGCGGATTTCGTTCTCGTCGTCTATGTCGGCGTCCACCGGAATGAGGTAGTTGGCGCCGTTCACCTGCATGCCATGGCCGGCGTAGTAGAAAAGGCCCACACCGCCGCTTTTCTTCAATGCGCGGCCGAAGTCTTCCACAACCTTGTTCATCTTGACGAACCCGAGGTTGGTCTGCTCGTTCACCTCGAACCCGAGGCGCCGCAGCGTGGCGGCCATGACTCTGGCATCATTGACGGGATTTTTCAGGGGGGAGGACTGGTAGCTGCCGTTACCGATAACGAGCGCGATGCGCTTGCGGCCGTCGCGGTTTTTCTCGACGACCGCCACGCCGCGGTCATCGCTCGCGGCGTTCTTTGCCTTGCGGTGCGAGGAGGACTGGGAGGCATGGGCGGAAAGCCCGGTGAGAGCAACAAAAAGAACTGCTGCCAAAAACGAACAGAACAATTGCACTGAGTTTCTCATTGCTGGGCGCACTCCTCCGGGTCTCCCTGGCATTTGGCCACCGCGTGGGGAACCGCTTCCCACACCGCTTCCAGGTTCTCCACCGCCCCCTTGGGACTTCCCGGGAGGTTAATGATGAAGGCATTGCCCCGGATGCCGGCCAGAGCCCGGGAAATCATGGCGTGGGGAGTCTTGGCAAGACTCTTCGCCCGCATCACCTCACCAAAACCGGGAACGACCCGCTCCACGACCTTGAGCGTCGCGTCGGGGGTGACGTCGCGCGGCGACACACCGGTGCCGCCGCAGGTGAGAATCAGGTCGAACTCGCCACTGTCCGCCCAGCCCATGAGCTTGACGACGATGGTCTCCAGATCGTCGGGAATCACCTCGATATGGAGTACCTCCACGCCACGCTCGGAAAGCCAGCGCTCCAGCGCCGGGCCACTCGTGTCTGCCCGCTCGCCGCGGGCCCCCTTGTCGCTCAGGACGAGAATCGCCGTTTTCATCCCTTTTCCTCCCGCCGGTAGGTGCCGCTCTTCCCCCCTTCCTTGAAGAGAAGGCAGGTGTCGGTGATGACGATCCCCTTGTCGGTCCCCTTGCACATGTCGTAGATGGTAAGCGCAGCCACTGTAACCGCCGTCATGGCCTCCATCTCCACCCCGGTCCGCTCGAAAGCCCGCACGGTGGCCTCCACCGTCACCGTGCCGCTTGCCTCGTCGCTGTCAAACTCCACGGCCGCATGATGGATGGCGAGCGGGTGGGAGAGGGGGATCAGGTCCGGCGTCGTCTTGGCAGCGGCAATGCCGGCCAGGCGCGCCACGCCGAGGACGTCACCCTTGGCGGTCTTTCCCGCCAGGAGGGCGGCAAGGGTTTCCGGCCGCATCCGGACGACCGCCCGCGCCGTGGCGGTGCGAAGTGTGGGCTGTTTGGCGCTCACGTCCACCATGATCGCCTGCCCCTTGCTGTCGAAGTGATTGAATGCCATGTCCCCCTCCTACCCTTCTTCCATCAAAAGCTCGTCGCGCAGCAGATGAATCTGCACGCTCTCCCCTGCCTTCACCTCGCTGCGCTCCGCCGGAAGAACAGCGATGGCGTCGGCTCGGAGCATGGTCTTGAGGATTCCCGTGTGCTGCTCGCCGGACGAAAATGCCCGGTATCCGTCCGGCCCGGCCTCGATCCGCACCCGCAGGAAGTTCATTTTCCCCACCTTCTTGCGGGCATCGTTCATGAGGGTCGCCGTGAGAAACGGCCGGAAGACGCGGTGGTGTCCCATCATCCTGAGAAGCGCCGGCCGCACGAATTCCTCGAAGGTCACCATGGTGGAGACCGGGTTGCCGGGCAGGGAAAAGACCGGCTTCTCCCCGTAGAGGGCAAAGGCCGTGGGCCCCCCCGGCTTGATGTCCACCTTCCAGAAGAGCTGCTTCACGCCGAGCTCCGTCAGGACGTCGCGCACGAGATCCCGGTCGCCGGCCGATACCCCGGCCGAGGTGATGAGGGCGTCGGCCTTGAGCCCCTCGGTCATCTTTTCCACGTGGCTCTCCCGATTGTCCCGGGCGATGCCGAGAATGACCGGCTCGGCGCCGATCTCCCGAACCGCCGCGGCAAGGGACAAGGCGTTGCTGTTGATGATCTTCCCCGGGGCCGGCGTCTCGCCCAACTCCATGAGCTCGTCGCCGGTGGAAAGGATCGCCACCCGCACCCGGCGGTGGACCGCCACGAGCGCCTTGCCGAAGGAGGCGAGCACACTCACTTCCGGCGGACGGATGAGGGTGCCGGCCGGGAGGATCATCTCTCCTGTCGCCACATCCTCGCCCATGAAGCGGATGTGCTGGTGGCTTTTCACCTGGGCCACGATGGAGACTGTCTCGGTGCCGCCGTCGGTCTCCTCCACGGGCACCACGGCATCACAGCCTGGGGGAAGGGGCGCACCGGTCATGATCCTGATGGCGCACCCCTTTTCCACAGGACCGCAGATTTCACCCCCCGCGGGGATGTAGCCGGTCACCTTGAGGCGCGCGGGGACGGCGCGGCAGTCGGCCGCCCGCACGGCATAGCCGTCCATGGCCGAGTTGTCGTTGAGCGGCATGTCCCAGGGGGCCGTGATGTCTTCGGCAAGCACCCGCCCCTGCGCTTCGAGGAGCCCCACCCGCTCGATACCAAGGGGCGAGACGCTGGCGAGAATCAACTTTCTGGCTTCGTCAAAGGTTGGCATGATTCGTATCATCCTGTTTCGCAAAATAAAAGACGGCCATTTCATCAACAGCCGTCGCAATCCACCGCACTCGTACCCCGCTGCCCGCC
>DATDMX010000435.1:0-2470 GCA_036518575.1 Geobacteraceae bacterium
GGATGTAGGAGGCCTTGCCGGCAATGAGGAGCTGGTTGTTGGAGGCGGGGTTCCAGCTGAAGACCTCGGGAGTGAGGGCCTTCCTGTAGAGGTCGGTCATGTACTTCACCGCCTCCACCGTCTTCGGGTTGTCGAGTATGACGCGTTCGCTTTCGTCCTGCGTGCCGGCTCCATACGACCAGAGAAGTGCCCGTTCCGCCATGTTCGTGTCGAGTTCCTGGGAAATCCCGATCCCCACCTGTACCCCCAGCTCCCGCTTGATCCGCGCGCCGCTGACGAGGAGATCCTCCCACGTGGCCGGTCCTTCCGGCATACCGACCTTCTCCCACAAGGATTTGCGGTAATCGCCCGGGTCGATGGTCCAGCCGTGGCAGAAGCCGTAGTACTTCTTCGTGAATGGGTTGTACGAGCTGTTGGTGGCAACGGCGACCTGGCCCCCGAAGCGCTTCCGGGCTTCCTGGTTCAGGTCGGAGAGGTCGAGGACGCTCGGCTCGAAATCCGAGGGCGGATCAATGAACTCGATGATGTCGTGCCCCCGGCCCGCCGCCACCTCCGAGGCAAAGGTGCTGCGCAGGTCCGAGAGGCTGATGTGGTTTACGATCACCTCCACATTGTGCTCTTCGCCCCACCGCTTGCAGTAGGGATCGAACCAGCGATCGTAGCGCGGCACAAAATGGCTCCACTGGAGAATCCGCAGGGTCCGGCGGGGGGGAGTCTTCCTGGTGCATCCGAGGATGACCGGACCGAGGGCGAACCCCACCGTCCCCATGCCGGCATCTTTGAGAAACGTGCGTCGTGATATGCGGCGTGCCATGGCGACCTCCTTCTTCTCGTGCGGTAACGGCCTGCTAAACTATAGCGCGCCCCATCTGCCCGTCAATTTGTGTGAGAAATGTTACATAACCTCCCGTTGCCAACTCCTCTGAGCCTGCTAATCTAGAAGCAGATTCAAACGAAGTTTCTTTTTTTCTCCCGCTTTCGGCGCGAGTCGTGTCACAGCGTCCGAACAACACGAAGGAGGTGAAGCATGCGAAAAACCCTCGGTTTCGTCATCATCCCCCTCTTCCTGGCAGTCCCCGCCCTGGCCGCGGACCCGGTCTACAACACCGACGTCCGCCCGTCGGCCGAGGTGGCCCCTGGTATCTACGGTAAGATGGTTACCCAGGTGCTCAGCAAGTTCAACCTTGCCATCGGCGGCTACGTGAAGCTCGACTATGCCTACAACTCCACCAACCTCGGGAGTAACGGCGTCATCACTCCGGCGTCGGGCGCCATTCCCTCGCTGGCCATCACCGGCACCGGCCCGAACTCGTCGACCTTCGCCGATCAGGACCAGTCAGTCTTCTCCCTGAAGCAGTCACGCATCTGGTTCAAGATCGACGGCCCCCCCCTGGCGGGCGCCAAGACGGGCGCCTACCTGGAGGTGGATTTCTACGGCGACAGCTCCGCCGCCGCCGAAAGCCCCATGCCCCGGTTGCGTCATGCCTACGGCACCGTCGACTGGGCGAAGACCCAGGTTCTCTTCGGCCAGTACTGGGATATGTTCGCCCCCATGATCGCCTCCACCGAGGACTTTCGCACCGCCGCTCCCCAGGGTGCTCCGTATGGCCCGCGCGTCCCCCAGATCAGGCTGACCCAAAAGGTGGACTTCACCGCAGACCAGGGGCTGAAGCTCGTCTTCGCCCTCCAGGACCCGAACCAGACCGGTGACAACCAGAGTGCCGTGACCGGCCAGTATGGCCCGAGCGTGAATTACGCCACCCAGCTTTTCTACGTCAGCAAGAAGCTCGGACTTGCCCCGGGCTACCTGAGTCTCAGCATGAATCCGCTGACCTTGGGGTTCTTCGGTCTCTACGGAACCGAGAAGGCCCCGAGTAACGCCAATGGCACCCTTTCCTCGTGGGGTTACGGCCTCTACTCCTTTGTCCCGATCCGCGGCTCGAAGGACGGCGTGAACCGTGCCATGACCGTAGCCTTCGAAGGGCAGGCATATGCGGCCGGCAACCTGGCTTACAGCAGCGCCACTGCCCTGTCGGTGGTCGGCACGACACAGACGGGCGTTACCCCCGGCACGACCTCCAACACCCTCAACCCCGCGGGTAACCAGAAACCGGCCAGAAACTGGGGCTTCATCGGGCAGCTCAAGTTCTTCCCCACACAAGACCTGGGGATAACCGCCGGCTACGGCACCCGCTACGCCCTCAGCAACGGCGACTACGCCGGCATCCCCAACTACCAGCGCCAGTCGCAGCAGATTTACGCCAATGTGACGTATGACATAAACGCCGCGATTCGCCTCGCCACGGAATACCAGAACATCGAGACCAAGTACGGCAACGTGAACAGCGTGGCCGGCGCCAAGGCGAGCGGCGTTGACAACACTGTTCGCCTCTGTGCCTACTATTTCTTCTAGTTTTTTTTGACGAATTATATTGCGGAAAAGCAAATGGCCTGCAGAGCAGGCCATTTG
>DATDMX010000436.1:0-5920 GCA_036518575.1 Geobacteraceae bacterium
AAAGATCATTTCTGCTGCCCTTTTTATCTTTTTCGGCCTTACGACGATTCTGTCCAGAAAGGATGAGGATGATGATGGCGAGGAGAACGGCAGGAGTCGCCGCCCTCTTGTCTCGGCATTCATCATGATTCTCTTCGCCGAGATCGGCGACAAGACCCAGCTTGCAACGGCCAGCCTCGCCGCACAATATGATTCGCCGCTCGCCGTGTTCTCCGGATCGACACTTGCGCTGTGGTCGGTTTCGCTCATCGGGATTTTCCTCGGTGCCCAACTCAGCCGCCGCATCCCGCTGCACATCATTCACAAGTGTGCCGGGACGCTATTTCTGCTCTTCGGTGCTATCATCCTCTATCAGGCATTCTAACCAGGCAACCGGTTTGCATTTTTCGCTCTGTCGACGTACAATGCTACCATCACACGGAACCTGTCAGCCTCATGTCTGATACCTATATCGAAAAGATATTCCTCTATCTCCTTATCTTCTCTCTCCTTCTTCACGCCGGGGTTATTGCCCTCGTCGTGATGTTGCCTCAGGAACGAAAGCCGGTGGAACAGTCGCCTTACATGGTGGACTTGCGCGACCTCCCCGTGCCACCCGAGCCCCCTGCCACTAAGATTCTTCCCAAGACGAAGAGAGCCGAACCGGTACTCCCAAACCCTGTGCCTCAGGCAAAACCTCTTTCTCGACCCGCCGCGCCTACCGCACCGCTTATGCCTGCCCCCATGGGATCCACGGAAGAGACAAAAAGGGGAGGGGAAACGGCACGAAAAGCCACTCCTGCCGAGAGGCCGCAAGGTGAGAGTATTGTCAGACGCAAGAAGGAGGGGGGGCAGGCCGGTCCCGACCTGGCGAAACTCTTTCCCAGCGCTCAGAGGCTTGCGAAAATCGAGGATAGCTATCGCAGTAAATATGAGGAAAAGACCGGGGGAGACAAGCTCTTTCTCGACAAGGACAATGACCTGCTTGGCTCATACAGCAGGCGGTTTCTGGAGGCGGTTCGGGGCCGATGGAAGCTCGTGGGAAGACAGCTCATCATGAACAACGAGACGGGGTACGGGCTGTTGCTCATCACCATCAACCGAAACGGCATCGTCGATGACGTTCACGTGGTGGAGTCGAGCGGGAACAAGAGGGTTGACGAGGAAATTATCCGTACGGTACGTACGGCAGGTTATGTTGGTCCGTTGCCCAAGAAGTGGCCCTATGACAAGGTGCAGGGTTACTACGTGTACTCAGCGGGCTACGAGATAGTTTACTGAAGAGATCACTTCCCGACATCGAGACGCTGAACGAGAAAATCGCGGAATGCGCCATTGAATTCCTCGCGCTTCAGGGCCATATCGACGGTGGCCTTGAGGAACCCGAGTTTGTCGCCACAATCGTGACGCGTGCCTTCGAAAAGGCAACCGTAGATGGCCTCTTCCCGTGAGAGCTTGAGTATGGCATCGGTAAGCTGAATTTCTCCGCCTTTGCCTGGTTCCTGCCTCTCGAGAATCGGAAAGATTTGCGGGGTCAAAACATATCGACCGATGATGGCGAGATCGGAGGGGGCATCCTGGGGGCGAGGCTTCTCCACCAAATCAGTCACTTCGTAGGTCCGTTCCGTTATCATGTTTGCTTTGACACAACCATAGGATGATATCTGCTCCATCGGAACCTTTTCCAGGGCGAGAACCGAACCCTTGTACTTTCGATAGACCTCGAGAAGCTGGCCGAGACACGGGTATTCTGCATCGATGATGTCGTCGCCGAGGAGGACTGCGAAAGGGTCGTTACCCACAAATTCCTTGGCACAGAGAATGGCGTGCCCCAAACCGAGAGCCTGTTTCTGGCGAACATAGAAGATATTCACCATCTCGGCAATGTCACGTATCTGGCTGAGCTCGGCCTCTTTCCCTTTTTCATGGAGGAGGGCTTCCAACTCGAAGGAAATGTCGAAATGGTCCTCGATGGCCCGTTTTCCCCGACCGGTTACGAATAATATTTGTTCGATCCCCGCCGCAACAGCTTCCTCGACGACATACTGGACAAGTGGTTTGTCGATGAGGGGGAGCATCTCTTTGGGGGATGCCTTGGTGGCGGGAAGAAATCTGGTGCCAAGCCCTGCAACGGGGAATACCGCTTTTTTCACCTGCATTATCTTATCTCCCTGACAATTGTTGGAATCACATCCTCACGTCCCATCGCCATCACATGAATGCCATCGCAATACGGGCGAATGGCAGCTGCCAGTCGGCACGCTATTTCGACTCCCTTCAGGGCCGGGTCCTGAGCCGTCTCAAGTTCATCTATGATCGGCGCAGGTATCGTCAAGCCAGGAATGTTACGGTTGATATATCGAGCCATTGCAGCCGATTTCAGCAAGAGGATGCCGGCTATTACCTTGGCGGGGAAATGATTGACGGCATCGCGGAAACTTTGCAGTTTTTCCGGGACGAAGATGGCCTGGGTCTGAAAAAAACGGGCTCCTGCCGCAACTTTTTTCTCGAGCTTGATGAGCGTCAGGGCAAAGGGTTCGGCCTCGGGGGCGGCAGCTGCCCCGGCAAAGAAGGTCGGTGTACCCTGAAGAGGGGAGCCGGTCAGGTCTCGTCCGTTTTCGAGTTCCCTGATTGTTTGAAGGAGTTGAACCGAGTCGAGATCGAAAACAGGTTTGCCCGTCGCATGATCCCCGAAGGATATGTGGTCACCGGAGAGTGCGAGAACATTGGTAATTCCCAGTGCCGCGGCCCCAAGCAGATCGCTTTGAAGGGCGAGCCTGTTTCTGTCGCGGCAGGTGAGCTGGTAGATGGGCTCAATCCCTGCGCGAACGAGGAGTGCCGCCGCCGCAAGGGGGGAAATGCGCATGTTGGCTCCCTGGTTGTCGGTCACGTTGATTGCGTCAACGATGGCCTTCAAGTCCAGAGATTTTTGGATGAAGGAGCTGCAATCGCAGCCTTTGGGCGGGCATACCTCCGCGGTAACGACGAAATAGCCAGCAGCAAGCTTTTGTTCAAGAAGTGATATCATGCGTGGTTATTTCTCGACTTTCAGTTTGCCCGGCTTGAGCTTTTTTGAGAAATCCTTCGGAGGGACTGTCCTGCTCAGAGTTTCAAGCTTCCCAAGTGATTGTGCCCGCTGGAATATCTGGTACCAGGCACATTCCACCTCCGGATCTGTCTCGCAACGCCCATTGTCCATTCCACCGCATGGGCCGTTGAGAAGCCCTTTTGCGCAGACGGTCATGGGGCATATTCCTACGCTATCCGTCAGGAGACAATCACCACAGAGTGAGCACTTCTGTTCGAACTGGCCAAAGCGGCGAATATTGCCGAGGAAAAGGGTATCTAGCCCGGCCACGATGTCTTTGTGTGTTCCCGCAGCGGCAACGGATTGCACTCCAGCTCCGCAGGCAAGGACAAGGATAGCGTCGGCCTCGTTAACCTGCTCCTTCCTGCCCCGCAAGTCACGCTGGACACGAAGCATGTGACAAGCCTCGTCTATCACGACTGAACCAGTAACCTCTTTACCTGCTGAGACAAGTGCATCCTGCATCTGCCAGATTTCCTCTTCCCCTCCTGCTTTGCAGACAGTCGCGCACTTTGCGCAGCCCACAAGGAATATTCTGGCGCAAGTATCTACGTGGAGAAGGATTTCTTCGAAATCTTTTTGCTTACTGACGATCATCGCAATACCTGGTGATGGGTGCTAGTGGAGCTTCGTGGGTCAAACGGACTCTCACTCTTCGGACTTCATCCGTCTCTTGGCTGATTCGATGGTGTTGAAGAGAAGCATGGTTATGGTCATCGGCCCGACTCCTCCCGGCACCGGTGTGATGGCGGCGGCACGTTCGGCAGCGGGGGCGAATTCCACGTCTCCAACAAGCTTCTTGTCGCCAACCCGGTTGACTCCGACGTCGATGACGATGGCTCCTTCCTTGATCCATTCGCCTTTGATCATCTCTGGCTGACCAACCGCCGCGATGACCACATCGGCAGCTTTCACCTTGGCGGCAAGATCGCGGGTTTTGGAATGACAAAGGGTTACCGTCGCGTTTTGTTGCAGGCACATGAGAGCGACCGGCTTGCCGACGATGTTCGAGCGGCCGACGACGACCACTTCCTTGCCGGCCAGGTCAACGCCGCTTTCTTTGAGCATCACCATGACGCCGTACGGGGTGCATGGCTGGAAGAGAGGCTTGCCGATAACCAGGCGGCCGACATTGTAAGGATGAAAACCGTCCACATCCTTGTGAGGTGAAATGGCCTCAAGCACCTTCTCCGTATTGATATGTTTGGGCAGGGGAAGCTGGACGAGGATGCCGTGGATGCGAGGGTCATTGTTAAGGCGATCGATCAAGGCAAGGAGGTCTGCTTCGCTGGTCTCGGCAGGAAGTTTGTGTTCGTCGGAAAAAATGCCCACATCCTGGCACGCCTTTTCCTTCATGCTCACATAAACCTTGCTGGCAGGGTCTTCGCCGACAAGCACCACTGCAAGTCCCGGTTGGGTCCCCTGTGATGCAAGCTGCCGGGCCTCAGCGCTTAATTCGCCACGAATCTTTGCGGCAATAGCCTTTCCATCGATAATGGTCGCCATTCCTTGTCAACTCCTTTGTAGTTTGTTGAGCAGATGATATGAGAGGGAGCCTGATTTGTAAAGGGATTTCCCGTTGTTTCCAGGCAAAAAAAATCCTCCGTTTCCAGAGGATTCAGTTCATGTTGGACGTTTTCCGGATGGTCAGGCCGCGGCGGAAGGGCACCCCGAACAATTGCCGCCTGAAGGGCAGGAAGAGGGGGGAGAAGCCTTGGAGCTACCGTATCCTTCCGCGTACCAGCCGCCACCCTTTAGTGAAAAGGCTGTGGCTGAGATGAGTTTTTCAACTTCGCCATTGCATTGCGGACATTCAGTGATCGGGGCATCGGAAAACTTCTGCCGCACTTCAAACTGATTCCCACAGGCCTTGCACGCATACTCGTAAACTGGCATAAGAAACTGCTCCTCCTAACGATGTGATACTGGTAACACTATAATGTTTGGCTTCGGGTTTTGTCAACCTTCACATGCCGGTAAAAGACGGGGCTTCGTCAGTCTGCTCAATCGAGGAGAGACGCCGCCATGGCGAACAGCAAACGCGAGCGGTAAATTATCCCGACGACTTTGTTGTCCTTTACCACGGGAACACGCTGGAAGCGATTTTTGACGAAGAGCTCGGCGACGTCGACAAGAAGGGCTTCTTCGGTAACGGAGATAGCCTGCCAATCCATAATTTCCTCAACGGTTTTGTCCTTGATCGACGTGCAAAGTTGCTCATAAAAGGCAGCACCGGAAGCGGATGACACATCCGTATGAGGACGGGCATCGAGAAGTGCTTTCATGATGGTAAGAGGCGAGAGGATTCCGGCTACCTCGCCTTTGTCGTTCACGACCACCAGGCCCGGAGCGGCATTGAGGTAGCTTTCATCCCCGAAATTTTTCCTCAGGATCTTTACTGCCTCTGCCACCGAGGCGTTCAAGGAGATGATCGGAACGTCGGTTATCATTATGTCGCTGGCTTTCATGCTTCGTGCTCCAATCCTATGGTTTGAGAAGAGAGAGAATATCTTGTGCGGTTACGCCATCGACGCATATTGTCTTGTGTCGTGACTTCGAACCGGCAATGATTGTCACTCGCGACTTTGCTATGCCGAGGTTCTTGGCGAGAAATTCAACGCAGAGCTTGTTGGCGGCGTCATCAACAGGGGGAGAGGTGAGACGGATCTTCAATTCTTCGCCCTGTATCCCGCATAATTCATTGCGCGACGCCCGCGGCTGGACATGGATGGAAAAGGTGACACCGGTGGACGTCTCGGTAATCTTCAGGTGGGACTCATTCATTATTGAGAGACAGCATCTTGTAGTGAGTATCGAGGAGGCCCTTCAAGGCACTTTCAAACTGGACCTTTT
>DATDMX010000437.1:0-3306 GCA_036518575.1 Geobacteraceae bacterium
CACCGGGTAGATCTGGATGCCGGGGACCGACTGGAGCTTCTGCTGCACCTCGGGCATGATCTGGAAGATGTTGCGCTTCCTCTCGCCCCACGGCTTGGTGACCATGCCGCTGAAGCCGGAGTTGGGGAAGGTGACCTGGAAGGTGAAGTCGGTCTCCGGCACGCTCATGAAGGCCCGGTTGGTGGCGGCGGCAAAGATGCTGTTCTGGTCGAGGGTGGAGTTGGCCGAGGCGTCGAGGATGCCGAAGATGACCCCCTGGTCCTCCATGGGGGCGAGTTCCTTGGCTGACATGGTGAACATGGGGATGGTGAGGAGCGTCACCACGAACCAGACCGTGTAGACCGCCGACCGCGCCTTCAAAGTCGCGTCGAGGAGCCGGCCGTAGGCCTCCCGCAGACGCCGGAAGTCGCGGGTGATGCGTCCCGCCAGGCCGCGCTCCTCGTTCCCGGGTTTGAGGAGCCTGGCCGACATGACCGGCGAGAGTGTGAGCGCCACGACCCCGGAAATGGTGACCGCGCCGGCCAGGGTGAGGGCGAACTCCCGGAAAAGCGAGCCGGTGAGTCCCCCCTGGAAAGCGATGGGCAGGTAGACGGCGGCAAGCGTTATGGTCATGGCGATGATGGGCCCCACGAGCTCGCGAGCGCCCGCCAGGGCCGCCTCCAGGGGCGATTTACCCAACCCCAGGTGGCGTTCCACGTTCTCCACCACCACGATGGCGTCGTCCACCACGAGACCGACGGAAAGGACGATGGCGAGAAGCGTCAGGAGGTTCACGGTGAAGCCGAAGGCCTGCATGAGGAAGACCCCGCCGATGAGGGAGACGGGGATAGCCACGACGGGAATGAGCACCGAGCGGAAGGAGCCGAGGAAGAGGAAGATCACCACCATGACGATCATGAGGGTGTCGCCCAGGGTGCTGAGTACTTCGTGGATGGCGTTGGCGATGTAGTTGGTGGCATCGTAGGCGATGCGGGCCTTCAAGCCCGTGGGGAGGTCGCGGTCGATGGCGGCCATCTCGACCCTGACCCGTTTTATGACGTCGAGGGAGTTGGCGTTGGGAAGTGCCCATATGCCCATGAAGACAGCCGTCTGGCCCGAGAAGTGGACCTCGGAGTCGTAGTCCTCGGCCCCGAGCACCACGTCGGCGATGTCGGCAAGCCGCACGATGGCGCCGTTCGCCTCTCGCACCACGAGACGCCTGAACTCGTCCACCGTGGAGAGGTTCGTATCGGCGGTGAGGTTCACCTGGATATAGGCACCCTTGGTGCGGCCAAGGGCGGCCAGGAAATTGTTGGCGGCCAGAACTTGACGCACCTGGGCCGGGGTGATGTTGAGGGCGGCCATGCGCTCGGGTTTCAGCCAGACGCGCATGGCAAAGGTGCGCGCCCCCAGGATGTCGGCCCGCTGCACCCCCGGGATGGCGGAGAGGCGGGGCTGGACGATCCGCACAAGGTAGTCGGTGATCTCGTTCTGTTTGAGGATGTCGGAGGAGAAGCTCAAGTAGGCCGAGGCAAAGCGGCTGTCGGCCGACTCGATGTTGATGATGGGGACCTCTGCCTCGGGGGGCAAATCGCGGCGCACCTGGTCCACCTTGGAGCTGATCTCGGCCAGAGCCTTGGTGGAGTCGTAGTTGAGCTTCAGGCGCACGGTGATGGTGGAGAGCCCGAGCGTGCTCTGGGATTCCATGTACTCGATCCCGTCGGCCGCGGCAATGGCCCGCTCCAGGGGTGAGGTGATGAACCCCCGCACGAGCTCCGCGCTGGCACCGACGTACACCGTGGAGACGGTCACCGAGGCGTTCTCGCTCCGGGGATACTGGCGCACATTGAGGGTCCGGATCGCCTGGAGGCCGGCGATGAGGATGATGAGGTTCACCACCATGGCGAGGACGGGGCGGCGTATGAAGAGGTCGGTTATTTTCATGGCAACTCGATTGATGCAGAACCCACCACGGAGACACAGAGACACGGAGAAAGGCCGAGAATAACAAGTGCAAGATTAGACAAAACCAGAAGTCGTTTCTTCAGAGAAATAGTCTAATTCTTCCCTGTCCATTCGAGATTTTTGGTTTACCTCCGTGTCTCTGTGTCTCCGTGGTGGATGTTAGTTGAAGTTCAGTTGTTCTCCGGCTTCGGCGCCAGCTTGAAGGGGGGCGCGAGCTGGTTGTCCACCACCACGGCCTGACCGTTCCTGAGCTTGAAGACCCCCGTACTGACGATCTCCTCACCGGCCTTGAGACCGCTCGCGACGGCCACGAAATCACCCCGTTTCTCGCCCAGGCGCACGAACTGCTGGCGCAGTACCTTCCCCCCCTTGTCCTGCGCCACGAGGAAGACCGAGTCGCCGTAGGGGGCATAGAGGACGGCCGTGGCCGGAATGGCGAGCACCTGCTGGCGGGTGGGAAGCCCCACCGTGACGGTACCGAACATCCCGGGGCGCAGCTTCTCCCCGCGGTTTGCGAGCGTCGCCCTCACCTTCACGTTGCGGGTGTCGACATCCACCAGGGGGTTCACGGCGGAGATGCTCCCCGTGGTCGTCTCGCCGGGGAGAGCGTCGCTCGTCACCCGCACGGCAAGCCCCTGGTGGAGCCGTCCCAGCTCCTGCTGGGGGAGGCTGAAATCGACGTAGATCGGGTCGAGCGATTGAAGCGTGACGATGGCATCCCCCTCCCGGAGCATCTGACCGAGGTTCACCTGACGGATGCCGAGGCGCCCGCCGAAGGGGGCGCGGATCGTCTTCTTGGCGATTGCCGCGCGGATGCTGTCGGCCTGGGCGCGGGCCTGCTCGTGCGAGGCCACCGCCGCGTCGTAGTCGGCCTGAGAGACGATCTTTTTGGGCAGCATCTTCGCGTCGCGCTCGAGCACGGTCCGAGCAAGGACAGTCTGAGCCTCGGCGCCGGCCAACAGGGCCTCTTCGGCACTCGTGTCCTGGTGGACGAGGAGATCGCCCTTGCGCACGTGCGCCCCCGACTCGAAGGCAATTCTCTCCACCTTCCCCGCGAGCTCGGCGGCCACGGTCACCCCCTGCACCGCGGTAAGGGACCCCACCGCGCTGAGGGCGTTCTCCCACGACTCGCTCTTGACGACTGCCGTGGTGACGGTCTCGGGGGGGGGAACCATCTTCTTCCCCTGCTCCACCATGGCGCCGATCTGCATGGCCTTGATGCCGGCGAGGATGGCGATAACGGCCACGAGGCCGATAACGGTGATGAAAATGCGATTTTTCATGTCTGTCTGCTCCGAATCAACGAGGCAAGTTGGTCAATCCTTTTCCTGATTAGCGTCAATCTTTCGCTGCAAAGAAACC
>DATDMX010000438.1:0-3827 GCA_036518575.1 Geobacteraceae bacterium
CGGGAGAAGTTGCCGGCGAGAAGAGCATCAAGACGCTGGCCGAGGTAATCGACACGCTCTCCCAGGAGCCCGACATCACCAAGCGTTTCGGCCAGAAGGGAATCGGCCAGCGCAATCTGGGACGCATCATGCAACTCATGATGGAGAGCTCCGAAACCAACGAGGGGCGCTGCATGGTGGCCCATGACGTCTTCAAGGCCATCGAGCGGGTGATCCTCGACTACGTGGTGGACACGAATGACCGGGCCAAGTACCTGGAAGACCTGAAGATATCCAAGGGGCTCTATCGCGAGCGGATCATGACCGAGATGTTCAACGCCTATATGGATGAGCCCTTTGCAATCCGTAAGGACGTGATGAACTACGTCAACATGATCATCGGCATCGACGCCGAAAACCTCGGGCCCGATCGGATGTGGAAATACAAGGACCCCCAGACCGGTGAACTGAAGGCGCTCAAGATCGACGAACGCTACATCAAGAGCGTCGAAGAACGGATGGGGCTCAAGACCGAGGAACAGCGCGAAAGTTTCCGCACCTCCATCCGCAAGATCTATGGCCAGCGGATCTCCATCGACCCGTCGTACGACTTCATGGACAACCTGGAGCTCGTCAAGGCGGTCACCGATGTCCGTCTCAAGTCGGATATCGCCGGCGCCGGCTCCCTCATCGGAGCGCTCGCCAACCGGACCAACGAGGAGAACCAGAAGCTCTACGACCGGATGATCAACACCATGCGGACCAAGCTCGGTTACTGCCGGACCTGTTCGCAGAAGACGATCGAGTACTTCTGCACGCAGGAAGACGAGGGCTAACGAAACGCGGCTTTTTCACAATCTCTGCGTTGCTCTGCGGGATTCCTTGTGCGACGTACCTTCCGGTACGCCTCCGCGTCATCCCTTGAGCGCCTTGACCTTGCAAAAAATCCACGTTTCTGCACCTCTCTGAATAGGAACTATGGACGACAAACTCAAAACATATTTCGAAGAGTTGACATCGCAGGGACTCGCGCCTGAAAAGGAGGAGAGGATGCGGCGCGAGCTCGGCTCGGCGGGAAGCCACGAGCTTCCCCGGGAGGCGGGAGGAGCCGGTCCCTTCCCGGAAGAGGCCGTCTCACTCTATGCTTACAACGACTTTGCCTCGCTCCAGCTCGCGGCGGAACAGAACGGGAGCTACACCGCCACCGTCCGCTCCCTCGATGAGCTCCTGGAGCGGGACCGGCAGCGCGAAAAGGACGGTTTTCCCCGCAAAATCCAGGTGGGACGCCTCATCAAACCGGGCAAGGGGGGAAAGGAAAAGGTCGTCGTCGTACCAACGACGGTGGAAGGAAAATTCATCCACGACCGCACGTTCCGCCCCGCTGACGAGGAGGGACAGTCGGGAGGGACCGGCGAGGGTGAAGAAGGCGAAGTAATTGGCGAGCAGCCGGTCCGCCCTGAGGGTGCCCCCGGAGCCGGCCAGGCGGGCCAGGGTGAAGGCGAAGCACACGAGATGGAGTCTTCCGCCTACGACCTGGGCCGTATCCTCACGGAGAAGTTCGAGCTCCCCAACCTGAAGGAAAAAGGGAAGAAGCGCTCGTTTACCCGCTATACTTATGACCTCACCGACCGGCACCGTGGCAGCGGCCAGATTCTCGACAAGAAGGCCACCCTCAGAAAGATTCTCGAAACAAATCTCAATCTGGGGAACATCCCCGACCCGGCCGACCTCGACCCCAGCAGCTTCGTCATCTCGCCGCGGGACAGGGTCTACCGCATCCTTTCCCGGGAGAAGGACTACGAATCCCAGGCAATGGTCTTCTTTCTCAGGGACTACTCGGGCTCCATGGCCGGCAGCGCCACGGAACTGGTGGCAACACAGCACGTCCTCATCTACAGCTGGCTCCTCTACCAATACGCCCGGCAGGTGGAATCCCGCTTCATCCTCCACGACACGGATGCCCGGGAAGTCCCCGACTTCTATACCTACTACAACTCCCAGGTGGCCGGCGGCACCAAGGTGGCAAGCGCCTACCAGCTGGTGAACGACATCGTCCAGAAGGAAAACCTGGCCAAGGACTATAACATCTATGTATTCCACGGCACCGACGGCGACGACTGGGACCCGGGTGGCAGCGAGGCCATCCCCGCGCTGCAAGAGATCCTTGGTTACGCAAGCCGCGTCGGCATAACCATCGCCGAGCATCCCTACATGGGGAGCCACAACACCGAGGTGGAAAAGTATTTGAGGGATTCGCAACTGCTGGAACAGAAAGCCAACCTGCTTCGGCTCGACGTCATGGGAGAAGATGCGGAAGAGTCACGGCTCATCGAGGGGATCAAGAAGCTCATTTCGTAAGAAAAATGAATCCTGTGCCCGGGCTTGACGGCACCTCAAGAGAAAAAACTTACCTTTATTCAGGTTTATTTATGGAACTCATCAATCAACATGTAAAAGCGATCATGGAGGGCTGCAAGGAGCGAGCACGCCGGGCCGGGCTCTCCTTTCAGGACGAGACCCTCGAGTACATCGTCACCAACCGTGACATGCTTGAGCTCTCCCCCAAGGTTATGATCCCGACTCTCTACGACTACTGGGTTCACGACGTGGAGGTTCTGAAGGAAAAAGGGAAGTACGAGCTCTACCCCCACAATCCCTACGAGACGGTCATCAACACCCGGCCCCCCATCTCCTTTTACAACGACAACAACCCCGACTGGCTGAACGTGATGATCTTCTATCACGTCCTGGCCCATATCGACTTCTTCCAGAACAACCTGTTCTTCCGTCACACCTGGGACTACGACTTCACCGGCCAGGCCCTGTCGGACAAGCGCCTCATCGCTCGCCTGAGGAGTGAGCATGGGCGGTGGGTCGACTATGTCATCGAGTTCGCGCGGGGTGTGGACAATCTCGTGGGCTACCACGATGAACTCGCCGGGCTGTACCGCCCCCACCCCCGCTGGTCGAAACGTCTCGACTTCTACTTCGACGTCTTCCTCCAGAGCGTGAAAAAATCTCCCATCAGCGAATACATCCGGGAGGTGGACCGCTATAACGACTGTGTACGCAAACACGGCGCCAATGCGGAACAGGCATTCTTCCTCGACGTTATCGGCAAACACCCGGAATTCGACTCGCTCTATGGCAAGCGGGAGAAAACGCGCTCCAGCGAGCGCCGGGATATTCTCCAGTTCCTCCTCGACCACTCGGAGTTTCTCAACCATAACGAAAACAGGTGGATGAAATCAGTCATCGAAGTGGTGCGCAAGACCTCGATATTCTTCCAGCCCCAGATCAGGACGAAGATCATGAACGAGGGCTGGGCAAGCTACTGGCACGACAGACTGTTCCTCCAGGACGACCGCATCCGGGGCCACGAGGCAGACTATGCGCGGATCAACGCCGGCGTTACCGCCATGCCGCGCGTGGGGCTCAACCCCTATGCCCTCGGCATGCGGCTCTTCGATTTCATCGAGGAGATGGCCGACAAGGGAAGATACTCCCACGATTTCCAGCGGCTGAGGGATGAAGAGGCCCGCAAGCGCTTCGACGGCCAGACGGTCAAGGGCCAGGAGTTCATTTTCCAGTTAAGGGAAAACCTGTGTGATTTCATGTTCATCAACACGTACATTGACCAGGACTTCGTCAACCGGCACCGACTCTTCGTGGCCGGGAAACGCCTCAACGAAGCCCGTCAGGTGTGGGAATACTACGTCAAGAGCCGCGACGCCGGTGAATACCGCGCCATGGTGCTCGACACCCTCTACCATCCGCCGTTCATGGAGATCGACCCGGACCGGGGGGAAGGGGGCGCCCTCTACCTCGTGCACCGCTTCGAGGGGAAG
>DATDMX010000439.1:0-2083 GCA_036518575.1 Geobacteraceae bacterium
ATCGTTGTCGGTGGGGATCGGGATTACCCCCCCTACGAGTTCCTCGACAAGAACGGCCAGCCAGCCGGCTTCAACGTTGATCTCACGAAAGCCATCGCCGACGTCATGGGGATGAAGGTGGCGTTTCGTTTTGGCGGCTGGTCCGAAATGCGTGCCGCTCTCATGGACGGTTCGGTGGCTCTCCTCCAGGGGATATCCTACTCGGAGGAGCGCTCAAAGACCCTTGCGTTCTCCCCCCCCCACACCATCGTCAATCACGCCATATTCGCCCGCAAGGGGACACCTCCCGTCACATCGCTGGAAGAGCTGCGCGGCAAAGAGATCATCGTCTTCAGGGATGGGATCATGCACGACTTCCTCGTGGCGCGCGGCTTCAGCAAGGAGCTCCATCTGACGGCCACGCCTGCCGGCGCCCTGCGGCTTCTCGCCTCGGGGAAGCACGACTATGCCGTCCTCGCCATGCTTCCCGGCATGTACCTCATCCGCGAGCTCAAGTTGGGAAACGTCGTCCCGGTGGCGAAGAGCATCTCGACCCAGCGCTACGGCTACGCGGTGAAAAAGGGGAATGAGGAACTCCTTGGTCGCATCAACGAGGGGATGGCGATCCTCAAGAAGACGGGGCAATACCAGGAAATCTACGACAAGTGGCTTGGCGTGCTCGGGCCGCCGAAGCTCACGTGGGAAAAGGTGTTCAGGTATGGGGCCATGGTACTCGTCCCCCTTATTCTGGGCCTGGCGAGCACGGTGGTCTGGTCGCGGACCCTGCAGAAGAGGGTGGCCCAGCGCACGGAAGAGCTTGCCCTCGAAGTAACGGAGCGCAAGCGCGCCCTCGAAGAACTGAGGCTCCACCAGGACAGGCTCATCCAGGCGGACAAGATGACATCCCTCGGCATACTTGTTTCCGGCGTCGCCCACGAAATCAACAATCCCAACGGCCTCATCCTGCTCAACACCCCGATCCTGAAGGACGTCTATGCGGATGCCGAGGATATTTTTGAGGCATACTACCGCGACCATGGCGACTTCAGCCTTGGCGGTCTCCCCTATTCCCGCATGCGGGCCGAGGTGCCCCAGATGTTCGAGGAGATGCAGGAGGGGGCGAAGCGGATAAAGCGCATCGTGGAGGACTTGAAGGACTTCGCCCGCCGGGATGACGCGGCCTGTGCCGAGCCGGTGGATGTCAACGGCGTCGTGCAGACGGCCGTTCGACTCGTGGAAACATCGCTTCGCAAGGCGACGAACCGCTTCAGCGCCGACTACGCAGCGGAACTGCCGCCAGTGCTGGGGAATGCCCAGCGGATCGAACAGGTGGTCGTCAATCTCGTGCTCAATGCCTGCCAGGCACTTTCCGCCCCGGCGCAGGGAATTTCCCTCACCACCTTCTTCGATGCGCAGGGCAAGAGCATCGTGCTGCGCATACGCGACGAAGGTGTCGGGATAGCGCCCGAGCATTTTCCCCATCTCACCGATCCGTTCTTCACCACCAAGAGGGAGATTGGCGGGACGGGGCTCGGGCTTTCGGTCTCTGCCGGTATCGTCAAGGAGCATGGCGGTACGCTCGACTTCGACTCCGCTCCCGGCGCCGGGACCACGGTGGAACTCCGGTTGCCGGCCGCCATGGAGGAGGCTCATTCATGAATACAACCCTCTATCCGTCCTTCGGGATTCTCCTCGTGGATGACGAGCCGGCCTGGCTGCGCTCCCTCTCCCTCACCCTGGAACGTTCCGCCGGCATAACCAACCTCGTCACCTGTCAGGACAGCCGACAGGTGATGGATATGCTGGCGCGGGAAGACATCGGCCTCGTGCTCCTCGACCTCACCATGCCCCATCTGTCGGGGGAAGAGCTTCTGGCGACGATCGCCGAGCAGCACCCGGATACGGCCACCATCGTCATCAGCGGCATGAACCAGGTGGAAACGGCGGTCCGCTGTATGCGGGGAGGAGCCTTCGATTACTTCGTCAAGACCGTGGAGGAAGACCGACTCACGAGCGGCGTGCAGCGCGCCGTGCGGATGCTGGAGCTGCAGCGAGAAAACCGCGAGATGAAGGATCGCTTCCTTTCGGGGGAATTCCGCCACCC
>DATDMX010000440.1:0-3779 GCA_036518575.1 Geobacteraceae bacterium
GAGCGGGTAGCGCAGCGAGAAATCCTGGGCCATGCGGACGATGGTGTCGTAGGCCGCCGTATCGCCGTGGGGGTGGTACTTACCGATGACGTCACCGACCACGCGGGCCGACTTCTTGTACGGCTTGTTGTAGTCGTTCCCCATCTCGTACATGGCGAAGAGGCAGCGCCGGTGCACGGGCTTCAAGCCGTCACGCACATCGGGAAGTGCTCGGCCGACGATGACGCTCATGGCATAGTCCATGAACGAGCGCTTCATTTCGTCTTCGATGTTGACGGAGGTCTTGTTCACGGTGTTTTCAAGCATCACATGTCCTCAGAAAAAGGCGCGGGGCGCTCGGCACAAGATATTCCTCGTACCGGGTGCTTCGTGCCTGACGTTAGATATCAAGATTCGACACGTTCAACGCGTTCTGCTCGATGAACTCCCGACGCGGCTCCACCTGGTCCCCCATGAGGACGGTGAAGACGCTGTCCGCCTCGACGGCGTCCTCGATCTTCACCTGGAGAAGCGTACGGTTATTGGGTTCCATGGTGGTCTCCCAGAGCTGCTCCGGGTTCATCTCGCCCAGCCCTTTGTAACGCTGGATGGAAAGCCCCTTCTTGGCGGTGTCCATGAAGAAGGCGAGGAGCTCCAGCCCTTTGGTGGTGACGTAAAGCTCTTTCCCCTCTTCGGAGACCACGGCCCGGCCGTCGCCGAACATCTCCCGCACCCGGCGGTGGCTCTCACTGAGAAGCCCGTACTCGTAGGACGTGAGGATTTCAAGGGTGTGATTGTCCAGGGCGATGCGGACGTTGCCCAAGCGCAGAATAATGCGGCCGTCGTCGAGGGCGCTGAAATCGCTCCCCTCGTAGACCTCGGGAAGCCGCGCCAGGTAGGGAATGAGACCGTCCAGGTCTTCAAGGTTCGACTTCACCCCGAGCCGCAGCGCCACCCGCACCACCTCCTCGTTCACCCCCTTGTGCACCACCTTGTCCATGAGGGTGCGGAACTCCACGAGAGATTTCAGGATCGGGATGATCTGCTTGCCGGCGTAGGTCTTGGCGCCGTTCTCGATGAAGAGGGTCACGCCGTCGGTTCCCTCCTCGAGGAGATAGTTCTGGAGTGCGGCTTCGTTGCGCAGGTAGAGTTCCTTGCGCCCGCGCTTCACCTTGTAGAGAGGAGGTTGAGCAATGTAGAGGTATCCCCTTTCGACGATCTGGGGCATCTGCCGGAAGAAGAAGGTGAGAAGGAGCGTCAGAATGTGGGAGCCGTCCACGTCCGCATCGGTCATGACGATGATCCGGTGGTAGCGAAGCTTCGCGATGTCGAAGTCTTCCTTGCCGATGCCGGTCCCGAGAGCCGTGATGAGGGTCCCCACCTCTTGGGAGGAGAGCATCTTGTCGAAACGCGCCTTCTCGACGTTCAGGATCTTCCCCTTGAGGGGCAGGATCGCCTGATGCTTCCGGTCCCGCCCCTGCTTGGCGCTTCCGCCGGCGGAATCACCCTCGACGAGGAAGAGTTCGCACAGTGACGGGTCGCGTTCCTGGCAGTCGGCGAGCTTCCCCGGAAGATTGCCGATGTCGAGGGCACCTTTTCTGCGGGTGAGCTCGCGGGCCTTCCTGGCCGCCTCCCGGGCCCGGGCCGCCTCGATGGTCTTCTCCAGGATGCGGCGGGCCACCGCCGGGTTCTCCTCCAGGTAGACGGCGAGCTTCTCGTTCATGAGGCTCTCCACGTACCCCTTCACCTCGGAGTTCCCGAGCTTCGTCTTCGTCTGCCCCTCGAACTGGGGCTGGGGGATCTTCACCGAAATGACGGCGGTGAGCCCTTCCCGCAGGTCCTCGCCGGAGATGGCGACTTTCGCGTTCTTGAGGAGGTTGTTGGCGGTGGCATAGCTGTTCATGGTGCGCGTGAGCGCCGCGCGGAAGCCCACGAGATGGGTTCCCCCCTCGTGGGTGTTGATGTTGTTGGCGAAGGAGAAGACCTTCTCGTCGTACGAGTCGTTGTACTGGAGGGCAATCTCCATCTCGATGCCCGCCTTGTCACCCTTGAAGTAGATGGGCTTTGGGCGCAGGGCGGTCTTGTTGCGATTGAGGTATTCCACGAAGGAGACGATGCCCCCCTCGTAGTGGAAGTCGTGGTGTTTGCCCTCCTCGCGCTCGTCGGCAATGGTGATGCGCACACCGGCGTTCAGGAAGGCGAGTTCCCGCAGGCGCGGGGAAATGATGTCGAAGGAAAAGTCGGTGGTCTCGAAAATGGTGTCGTCGGGAAGGAACGTGATCTTGGTGCCGCGCTTCTTCGTCTCCCCCACGACCTCGAGCGAGGTCTGGGGATCACCGAAGGCATAGCTCTGGTGAAACATCTTCCCATCGCGCCGGATCTCGAGCTCGAGCTTCTTGGACAGGGCGTTCACGACCGAGACCCCGACACCGTGGAGACCACCGGAAACCTTGTAGGACGTGTTGTCGAACTTTCCTCCCGCGTGGAGGACGGTGAGAACGACCTCGGCTGCCGAGCGCCCCTCGGTGGGATGCATGTCGGTGGGAATGCCACGGCCGTTGTCGACCACGGTGACCGAGCCGTCGAGGTGGATGGTGACGTTCACCTCGTTGCAGTAGCCAGCCAGGGCCTCGTCGATGGAGTTGTCGACGATCTCGTAGACAAGGTGGTGAAGCCCCTGGGAGGACGTGGATCCGATGTACATGGCAGGGCGTTTGCGTACTGCGGCGAGCCCTTCGAGTACCTTGATCTTGTCTGCCCCGTAATCGTTAGTCGGATTGTCTGCCATCTGGTTACCTCTAGTGAAGTACCTTGCCGCCATCTACGCGGAAGGTCGTGTAGTCGCCGATACCGTCGAGGGGGAGGGTTTCGAGGCCGGTCGTCGAAATGAAGACCTGCATCTCCTTGGTCTTCAGAAATTCCATCAGGTTGCGGCTCCGCTCCCGGTCGAGCTCCGAGGATATGTCATCGAGGAGAAGAACCGGCGGATGGGAAAATGTGCGCTGCAGGTATTCGATTTCCGCCATTTTCAGGGCCAGGACATAGCTGCGCTGCTCTCCCTGGGAGGCGTGCTGCTTCACCACCTTGCCGTTGATGAGAAAAGCGACGTCGTCCCGGTGGGGCCCGACGACGGTGGTGCAGTAGCGTCTTTCCTCGCCGGCCGTTCTCTCCAGCGCCTGGAGGAGTTGGAGAGCGACGTCCTCGCCGCTGTCTTCCTGCAGGAGGTGGGGACGGTAGGTGAGTGCTGCAGTGTGGCCGCTGCCGGCTATCTCCCGGTAGAAATCGGCAACGAGCGGCTCGATGGCGTTGAGATAAGCGCGGCGTCGGCCCACTACTCTCGCGCCCGCTTGGGCGAGCTTTTCGCTCCAGACGTCGAGACCGCTGCGGTTATCGCTCTTGAGGAGCGTGTTGCGCTGTCTGAGTGTCTTCGTGTACTCGTGGTGCACGGCGAGGTAGCTCTGGTCGCCGCTGAACACTGCCCGGTCCAGGTAGCGGCGGCGGGCCTCCGGCATTCCTTTCATCATGGCGATCTCCTCGGGAGAAAAGATCACCACGTTGAGGTTGCCGAAAAAGTCGGCGAGTTTGATGACCGCTTTGCGGTCGACGCGCACCTGTTTGCCTTCTCTGTTGATGATGAGGGCGATGTTGCGCGTCACGCCCTGGCGCTCCACCAGACCGTGAACGACGCCGGTGGCGCACCCCCAGGTGATGAGCTCGGTGTTCTTGGCATGGCGAAACGATTTCATGGTGCCCAGGAGATAGATCGATTCCAGGAGGTTCGTCTTACCCTGGGCGTTTTG
>DATDMX010000441.1:0-3067 GCA_036518575.1 Geobacteraceae bacterium
GAGCCGCGGCTATGCCGGTTTCCGCGGGGCGATACGTCTCATCGAGGATATTTTGTCCAACCTCATTGCCGGACGGTGATGAGACACGGGCGAAGGGACGACACACTTTTTCATATCAGCATACTTAATAGTAAGGGGAGGAGCATATGAGCTACTTACATCTCAAGGTACCGCCGACGCGCGATGAGCGCCTTAAACCATGCAACGCCTATGGCGGCACGATGGACAACCTGGTCGCGGGCCAGAAAACAGGGTGTCTGTGCGCCAACGGGCGTACCTTTGCCCAGGCGACCGGCTGCCAGCTGACGCTCGCCATGGGGATGGCCGCTTCGATTCCGAATACGGTGGTGATCTACCATGGCCCGGTCGGCTGCGGGGCCGGCTCGCTTGCCTTTGCCGGCCTGTCGAAGCAGAACCAGAAGGACCGGGGTAATGACGACGCCGTCGGCAGGACCTGGTTTTCCACCAACCTGAGCGAGCTGGACGTGGTGACCGGCGGTCAGGAGAAACTGGAGAAAGCGATCCTCGAAGCCGAGCGCCGCTTCCGCCCCCATGCCATATTCATCGGCAACACGTGTGTGCCGGCCATCATCGGCGACGACATCGACAACGTGGTGAAGGGGCTCCAGTCAAGGGTCAACGCCAAGCTCATCCCGCTTCACTGCGAAGGGTTCCGGACCCGCTTCGTGGCCACGGCCTACGACATCGTCTACCACGGCATACTGCGTTACCTCATGGGTGAGGAGAATGACCGGCAGCCCATCATCGAAAACGAGGCTGAAAAGATTGCCTACGAGCTGCGCAGCAAGCGGACGGTGAACCTTTTGAACGTCGGCTCCATGGGACACGTGGACGAGGTGGAGTTGGTGCGGCTCATCAATGCCATCGGCCTAGAGGCCAATGTCTATCCCTGCTTCACCTCGCCAGAGAAATTCGTCAAGGTAAAGGATGCGGCCCTGTCGGTAAGTATATGCGCCACCCACGACGACTATTTCGTGGAGCACCTTAAGGAGCTCTACGGCATCCCCTACGTGCTCAACACGATCCCCATCGGCACGGACAACGTCAGGCTCTGGCTCCTGGACATCGCGGACTTCTTCGGTATTCGCGAGCAGGCCCTGAAGGTCATCGAGGCCGAAGAGGCCGAGGTTCGAAAGGCCCTGTTGCCGCTGCGCAAGAAATTCGAGGGGATCAAGGCTTTCGTGAGCACCGGCGAGATCAGGGCGGGCGCCCAGGCATGCATGCTGGAAAACGACCTCGGTATGGAGGTTCTCGGTATCCGCTCCCACCACTATGACAGCTTCGGCGAAATCGTCTTCGAGCATTTCAAGGGTCGCGAAGATGTGACCATCAACGTGGCTGCCAATCAGCCCTATGAACAGGTCAATCTTCTGAAGCGCCTCAAGCCCGACATCTTCCTCGGCCACATAGGAAGCAACGCCTGGGCAGCCAAGCAGGGCTTCCCCGTTCTCCCCATCTTTGGTCCCGTGAACAGCTACATGGGATACAAGGGGATATTCGAGGTCGCCATCCGTCTGGAGAGGCTCCTGGAGAACCAGTCGTTCTTCAAGACGCTCGGCGAGACGACGAAGCTTCCCTACAAGGAAGCGTGGTACGACAAGGACCCGTACACCTATATCCAGCAGACCGCGGAAGCGGCGTAGCGGATAGCTCTTCTCACCCGTCCCGCCCGGGAACCCGACCGCCCCATCTTGCTGCAAGGTGGGGCGGTCGGTCTTCATTGGGACTGCAACGAAAGGGAACCACGTGATTTACCACATCAAGGAATTCATAGCCGAAAGTGCCTGGAAGTACGCGCACAGCCGGCCGGTGGTGGGGCTCGATCTCGGCTCGCGGGCCTCCAAGGGGGTCTTGCTGAATGGCGGCGAGATTCACACCACCCTCATCCCAACGGGGCTCTACATGCAGGAGACCGCGGACGAGCTCCTGGCGAAGCTTCTCCAGATTGCCGGGGTTGAGCGCGGGGAGGTGGGCTACATCGTCAGCACCGGCTATGGTCGGATATCGCTCAGCTTCGACGACATTTCCTTCGAGGTCGTCACCGAGATCTCGTGCCACGCCATGGGCGCCCACGCCCTCTACCCCAAGACGCGGACGATCATCGACATCGGCGGTCAGGACTCCAAGGCGATCAAGCTCGACACCGCCACCGGGAAGGTCGTGGATTTCGTCATGAACGACAAGTGCGCCGCCGGAACGGGGCAGTTCCTGGAAAAGGCTGCGGTCCTTCTCGGTATCACCATCGATGAGCTGGGCCGGGTGGCCCTCCAGGCGACCGAGCCGGCCCAGATCAGCAGCCAATGCGTCGTCTTCGCCGAATCGGAGATGATATCCCTGCGGGCCAAGGGCGCACGGCAAAACGACAGCGAGGCGGTGGCGAATATCGCCGCCGGCATCCACTACTCCGCGGCGCGCCGGGTACGAAATCTCCTCGGTCGCGTAGGTTCGGAGCCCGAGCTCCTCTTCACCGGCGGCGTCTCCAACAACCCCGGCATGCGGCACGTACTGGAGGAGTTGATCGGCTCACCCTTTACGCCGACGACATTCGACATGATTTTTGCCGGGGCGCTTGGCGCGGCGGTCTATGCCACGATTCACGCCTCGCAGGCGCTGGGAGTCCGAGAAACTGCCCGACGGTCGCGCGGCGTGGATCTCCTGAAGGTCAAGAAGTTGATAACAGAAGGGCAGGAGGCGTTCGTCGACCCGGAGGACAAGCGGCGAAGAGTCGGCTATCTCTGCGCCTTCACGCCCCTGGAACTTCTGAATGCCGCCGGGGTCAAGCACGCGCGGCTCTTCAAGGCGGGCAACGCGGACACGGTTGCCGCCGGCGAGCTTCATACCCAGAGCGTCTTCTGCGATTTCAGCAAGAGCTGCATCGGGTCCTTCGAGGAGAAAGACCCGCTCTACGCCTCGCTCGATAAGCTCTACAGCTTTCATACCTGTGCGGCCATGAAGCGCACGACTGAGGTTCTTGAAAAGTTCGTTCCCACCAAGCTCCTGAATCTGCCGAAGCTGCGGAACAGTGCCGATTCACGGCGGTTCTTCA